>JAUWOM010000022.1 GCA_030612085.1 Actinomycetes bacterium | reverse complement strand
TAGAATCCACAAATGTCCTAAGTGCGGTCTGATAATAGATAGAGACATCAATGCCGCCAGAAACATTCTCAAATTAGCCCTATCTACCGTAGGGACTACGGGAATTAACGCCTGTGGAGTTGAGGGGTTGCTCTCGACTATAAAGCAGGAAGCTTTTCGCCTTCAGGTGTAGAGTGGTTCACACATTACGTATCCTTAAATATTCCTCTAAAGGTACTGCTAATTTTTCCTCTTTTACTAATGTCTTTAAATCCAAGAGATCTTCTTTAATTTCTTCCCTCTCTAACTTTTCTTCAAGAGCTTTCTCAACAAAAAATCCATATTTAATACCGCGATCTTGACAAAATTTTTTAACAGACTTTATAACATAATTATTTAACTTAACAGCCAAAGTTGCTTTTTCCATTTCTCTCACCTCAAATAAAAATTAACATAAATAATTAACTTTGTTAAGAAAAAATTTACTTAAGTTTAATAAAGTTATATTGTGCTTCGTTTAGAATGACAACTATTTTACTTCCCAATTAGCTTTTTTAATTATTAATGGCATTATGAAAGTAAGCCATAATCCCATAATAAAATATCTTATATATGTGAAAAAATTTGTGATCGGTAATATTTTTTTCAATCCAACTCTAATTATCAATGCAACAGATAAAGCTATGATTATTTTTATAACCTGAATGTAAAGTTTTGCTTTAGGGTTGAATCTTACATATCTTTTTTCAAAAGTTGCTCCTAAGATAATACCTGATAAAACCCCTATAATTTGACCAGTTGAATAGGTAGGATAAATAAGAAAAATAATTAGAGGGATACTAATAATTAAAATTGGGATCAAATAATCATGGTGAAAATACTTCTTATTATAATTTGATAAAAACTCCCAAACTTGATATTTTTCTATTAGAAATAATAAAATTATTAGTATTAGAAAACCAATTATCCATCCACCAAAAACATCTATTGGAAAATGTACTCCTAAATATATTCTACTTAATGAAACCAAAGAGATTATTATTAATAGCATAATTTTCAACCATTTCTTTTTAACTTCTGACAATAAATAACCAAAAAAGACAACAGCCCCTTGAGCATGATTGCTTGGAAAAGCATAGCCATTCTCCTCAATTAAAACTCTAACTTTTTCCGGTGATGGTCTTGATGTATGAAAAAAATCTTTTAAATAAGTATTGGAAATGGATGAAACAAGATAAAAAGTTATTAAATTTAAACCAATAACCTTATTAAAACAAAGATAAATAATTGGAATAAAAATTAGATAGAATATCTCATCTCCTAACATAGTTATATATTTAAAAAAAATATCAAAAAAAGAATTTGAAAATGATTGGACAAGTTTTATAAATTCATATCCTGAAAAATATTCCACTTTATTCTCCCTAAAAGTCTTTATTATTTATTAATTGCAAAATTTAAAATCACAAAAAAAGATTAACTCTCCTTTTTAGCTTTTATTTCTTATTTTGTATCTTTTAAATCTATTTTAATTAATTTATTTCTTTTTCTCTTACCTTTAATAATTTTAATTGATGATTTAGAAATATTGTAATATTTAGATAACAATTTTATAACAGCCTGATTTGCTTTACCTTTTTCAGCAGAAGCTTTTACCCTAATTTTAACTTTACTATCTTCCTTAGCTAATTCATTTTTATCAGAATCTGGAATTACTTTTACCTCAATAACTACCAACTTATACCTCTAATATATATCCTTAATAAATAGTTTTTTGCTTAAATCTATAGACTCTTTATAATTTTTTATTAAATTTCACTCAAATATAAAATTATTATATAAAAAATACTTAATATTAAATTTTGTTTTTGTTGGTTAATTATTAATTTTGAGTCAATACCAGTTTTTCCATAGAATTTAAGAAGTTGGCTTAATTTTAATTTATTCCCTATTATTTTGTATAATAGATAAATTACCATATTTTTTGTTTTTTTATAAATAAATTTATTATATGATAAATAAAATAATTTCATAAAATTTAATTGCACTTTATTTAATAACTTCATCAAAAAAGAGAGGTAGGAATGGATTTTTCATTAACAAAAGAGCAAGTAGAGCTAAAAGAAGAATATAAAATTTTTGCTCAAAAAGAAATTGCACCTATAGCATTCTATGTTGATGAGAAGGCGCAATTTTCATTTGATAGCTTAAAAAAATTGGCTGAGATTGGTTTTTTAGGACTTGTTTATCCTAAAGAATATGGGGGGCAGGGTAAAACTCTTCTTGAAGCAATAATTGCAGTTGAAGAGTTAGCAAAAGAATGTCCTTCCACAACACTGTCGTGTGGAGTAAGCTCAACCCTTTTTGCATATCATATATTTAATTTTGGAACTAATGCTCAAAAAGAAAAATATATTCCAAAAGTAATAAAAGGTGAAATTATCGGAGCATGGGCGTTAACAGAACCTGAAGCAGGTAGTGATGCAGCTTCAATTACTACAACAGCTATAAAGAAAAATGGTAATTATATAGTAAATGGAACCAAGATATTTATCACTAATGCTCCAATTGCTGATGTAGTAATAGTCATGGCAAAAACAGATCCAGAAAAAGGAGCAAGAGGGATCAGTGCCATAATTGTTGAAAAAGACAGTCCCGGTTTCAATAGAGGAATTACATTAGATAAAATGGGTTTTAGAGGACTTCAGGTCGGAGAACTAATATTTGAAAATTGCACAGTACCTGAAGAAAATCTACTTGGAAAAGAAGGATTGGGTTTTTTACAAGCTATGAAAGTACTTGAGCAAGGTAGAGTCGCTGTTGCTGGTGTTGGTGTAGCTATTGCACAGGCATGTTTAGAAGAGTCTGTTACAAGATCCAACAAGAGAATACAATTTGGAAAACCAATTTCAAATTTTCAGCTTATTCAACAAAAATTATCAGACATGAAAGTAAGAATAGATGCTTCAAGACTTTTAACATATAAGGCAGCATGCCTTATCAGTAATAAAAAACCTTGTGCAGTTGAATCATCAGTAGCAAAACTCTTTTCTACAGAGACTGCAAACTTCTGTGCAAATGAAGCTGTTCAGATTTTTGGTGGATATGGATATATTAAAAAGTATAAGGACAGATATAAAATAGAGAGAATGTATCGTGATGCAAAATTACTTGAGATTGTAGAGGGCACAAGTGAGGTTCAGAGAATGATCATCTCACGCCATTTAACCAGATAATATAATTACAGTTTTCTGTCATTCTGAAGGAGCAATAGCGACTGAAGAATCTCATTTAAACTTATTATTTCTAACATTTTATTATTGTAATAAATTAATTTTTAAAATGGAGGCTAAAGGTGGAAGTATTGCAGGAAGGCAAAGGTGAACTTATTGGATGGCATGATCCAGATGAAAATAGAAAATGGATTTTAGAAAATAAAGACAGAGATTTAAAAGATAAAAGAACAACAGTAAAGGAAGCAGTCGAAAAATATGTAAAAGATGGTTCATTCATTGCCTTTGGAGGATTCGGACATGTTAGAGTCTCTATGGCAGTAATATATGAGATAATCAGGCAGAAAAAGAGAAACTTAATATTTGCAGGTAAGACTGCAGTTCATGATTCTGATTTATTAATAGCTTCTGGTTGTGTAAATAAAATTGAGGTTGCTTACGCTTTTGCTCATGAATTAAGAGGTCTATCTCCTGCCTCCAGAAGATTGGTCGAGGAAGGAAAGTGTGAAGTTATAGCAGAAATTAGTAATGCAGGATATCAATGGAGATTTTTAGCAGCTATGATGGGAGTTCCTTTCATCCCAACAAGAAATCTTTTAGGAACAGACACATTAAAACAGAGTTCAGCAAAGGTAGTAAAAGACCCATTCTCTAAAAAACCAATCTGTTTAGTTCCAGCATGTTATCCTGATGTAGTAGTAATGCATGTTCCAAGATGTGACATGTATGGAAATGCTCAAATTGATGGAATAATCATAGAGGATTTTGAACTCTCAAGAGCAGGAAGAAGAGTAATAATGACAACAGAAAAGATAATTGATAACGATGAGATAAGAGAAAAGCCCTGGCTGACAGTTATACCATTCTTTTTGGTAGATGCAGTAATAGAAGTACCCTATGGATCCCACCCATGTAATATGCCATATAAGTACTACTTTGATGAAGAACATATCGGTGAGTGGCTTGAAATGTCCAGAACACCTGAAGGAGTTAATAAATATTTTGAGAAATATGTTTATTCAGTTGAAAAATTCGAAGATTACTTAGAACTAATAGGTGGTCAGAAAAAATTAAAGTATTTAGAAGATGTTGAACATCTAAAGGCTAAACTAAAAGCTCCCTGGCTTGAGAGGAAAAGAAAAAAATAATTTAAAAGGGGTTAAATAATATGACTGAAAAAGAAATTAATTACACTCAAACAGAACTCTTAGCAACCGTAGCTGGAAGGCTACTGGAAGATAAAAAATCAGTGTTTGTTGGAACAGGACTACCAATGATTGCTACAATGTTTGCTCAAAGAACACATGCACCTAAACTACTTATATTTTTTGAGGCTGGTTCAATGGGTCCACAAGTACCTGTTCTCCCAATTTCAGTTGGTGATTCCAGAACATTCTATAAAGCAATAGCTGCATCAAGTATGCATGATAGTATGTCACTAACCCAGGCAGGGTATATGGATTATGGATTTTTAGGAGCTGCACAAATTGATATATATGGAAATATAAACACTACTGTAATCGGTTCTTATGAGAACTTTAAAGTCAGGTTACCTGGAAGTGGTGGCGCTAATGATGTAGGTTCACTTTGTCAAAAAACTATAATTATAATGAGGCAGGATAAGCTTAGATTTGTTGAAAAAGTTGATTTTATTACTACCCCAGGTTATTTATCTGGTAAGGGAGCTAGAGAAGAAGCAGGTTTACCAGAGGGTGGTGGTCCTTATAGGATTATAACTCAATTGGGAGTTTATGGATTTGATGATGAAACAAAAAAAATGAAGCTTTTATTCTTACATCCAGGTGTTAATTTAGAGAAAGTAAAAGAAAATAGTAGTTTTGATATTATTATCCCTGATAAGATAAAATTTACAACTCCCCCAACTGAAAAAGAAAGAAAAATACTTCATGAGATAGACCCGACAGGAATGGCTATTGGAAAATAAAGAAACGGACAATACTTTAATTACCCTTTATTTTTATTTATCTACGGGTTTATTTTCATCATGAAGTTTTTTTATCATATTTTGCTGCATCTTTTCTATCTTATTACTCTTTATCATATTATTTTCAATTGCTTTCTTTATAGCTGGCTTAGCTTCATCTGGAACTTTTTCCTTAACTTTTTCTAAAACCTTTTTTTGTTCATTAAAATTTTCTAAAATCATATCAAAAACTTCCTGGGTTTTTATATCAATTTCAAAATCTTTCATATAATTAATCACTGAATCTATTTCAGTCTCTAAAACATTTAATGTTTTAGTAATTTCTCCTATTCTTCCTTTTTCAGCCATTTTTTCAATTTCACCCAATCTTCTCTTAGCAAATATTATATGTAAATTTACTTTTTTATTATTTGGTGTGAAAAATATTATGACTTTTTCAGATGCTGTTTTTACAGGATATAAAAAGTCACCTGGCAATGTATTAGCTGATAATATTGATGTAAAACCACTTATAAACAGTAATAATATTACAAAAATTGATATTTTTGCTAATGTAGACATAGCCCACAATCCTGACAATTGTGCTGCAAATCTTGGTATTATACCTTTCTTTGGTAAAACCTGAGACTGTTTTGCTTTTACAATATTTATAAATCGAATTTTTACTTCATCCTCAAAAATTGCTGGGGGGTTTATTTTCTCAAATTCCTTAACCTTTATAAAAGATTCCAAAAGTGGTCTTAATTCTTCTTTAAATTTTGGATACCTTTTTAGACACTGTTCTAGTGACAGATTATTCTCTGAAATTAGTTTTATGCAATTGTCTATTATTTTCTCAATCTTCTTTGTCATCTAACTCACTTTTTTACTTAAATAAGAACTAAGATTTCTTAATGCTCTATATTGAAGAGCTTTCACCGCCCCTAAAGATTTTTTCATAATCTTTGAGACTTCCTTATTTTTTAATCCTGAAATAAATTTAAAAATTATTACTTGTCTTTGTTCCACATTTAATCTATTTATTGCATTTATTAAATCTTGTTTGTCAAGTTCTTTCTCAAATATTAATTGCACATCTATATTTGAAATTTGTAAGTCTTTATCAATTCCAGAAAGATATTTTTTCTCTACTGCTTTGTGCCTATAATAATTTTTTAAAATATTGCCTGCTATTGTAAATAACCATGAAGAAAAGGGCACTTTTTTAAATTTAAATCCATCAATTGAGTTCAAAGCTTTATAAAAAACATTCTCAGTTAAATCCTCAGCAACATTATAGTCTCCCACCCTAAAAAGTATATATCTATATATTTTTCTTATATACAGCTCATATAATTCACTGAATGCTTCTGGATCATACTTTTTTGCTCTCTCAACAAGCCTTCTTATTTTTCTTTCAGAAACCAATAATTCCTCTCTAACTAATAAAACACTAACAAATTTGAAAAGATACGTTAATTTTTTAAAAATTTATTATTTCCAAAAATTATAAATTAATTAAGTTTAATTCTAATAATTTTTAAATTAATTAGGTTTGATTTTTTACAATTATAAAAATTTTAGAATTATGTAGTATATATTATTCAGATATATCATCGGAAATGAAAAAAAATATTATCATATTTACATATTAAATAGTATATTTTAGTAGAATATATCATCAAAAAGTCCTTAAAATATTTTTATGAAAGATATGGGTCTTTTAGAATCTAATCTATTTAAACCATATTTTTTTGCCAATTCTAATGCATAATTATATTCATTACTTGTAATTCTTTTATTTAATGGTGGTTTTTTAAATGCTTTATGATGAGGATTGTACTGATCCATAATATTTAGGTATGTATTTTTTGAGATTTTCTTTGAAATAAATTCCAAAACTTTTTCCGTTCCCGCAAGATTTCCCGGTAAAACTAAATGCCTTATAAGTAGCCCTCTTTGAGCTATTCCATTACTATCTAAAATTAAATCTCCAACTTGTCTATGCATTTCCAAAACAACATCTTGATTAATTTTTGGATAATTACTTACCTTAGAAAGTTTAGCAGCAGTTGTTCTATCACCATATTTCATATCAGGCATATAGATATCAAATACTTTATCAATTATTTTTAGTGTTTCTGCAGAATCATAACCACCTGTATTATAAACAAGAGGGATATTTAGCCCTTTTTCAACTGCTATTTCCAAAGCAGATAATATCTGTGGCACGACATGGGTTGGTGTTACTATATTTATATTGTGACAACCCTGATTTTGTAAAGATAGCATCATTTTTGCTAAATCCTCATTACTTATCTCAGTTCCCTCTCCTAATTGGCTTATAGAATAATTTTGGCAATATATACACCTCATACAGCACCACGTTATAAAAATAGTTCCGGAACCTCTTTTTCCAACAAGAGGTGATTCTTCTCCAAAGTGGGGTCCGTAACTTGAAACAACTACTCTTTTTCCAGTATTACAGAGCCCTTTCTCATCAATTAGCCTGTTAACTTTACAATTTCGTGGACATAGAACACACGACTTTATCAAAGCCCATGCTTTATTTATTCTTTCTTTAAGTTCTCCTTTTTTATATAAATCTATATATGAAGGAATCAAATTAACTCATCCTTTTACTTATATCCTTATTATCAAAAGTAAAAAAGAATAGGTATTTTTTAAACTAATCAAAAACACTTTTATTCATATTTTATCTTATTATTAAAAAAGGTTTAAAAGTATTTTTTACTAATATTTTTAAAATTTGCGTATCTTTTTTACAATTAACGTGTTTTACTATATGAAAATTAATTATATGAAAATTTTTAACTTTACAGCTGAGAAGTTCATCTGTGAAAGTTAAGGGTAGTTCACAAGAATTATTGTGGTTACATAAAAAAAATAATATAAAAGAGGGGGGTAATAAAAGCTATTTTTCAACCTTCGCATTTTATTTCCCCTCCTTTATTTTTTATTAAAATATATGAAAAATGGAGGTATAAAAAAATGATTAAAAAGATTGGAATTCTAATTCTTGTAGTGATAATAAGTATGTGTACTGTTATTCCTATAGCTCTAGCTGATAATAATGATGATCAAGATGATGGTAATGTTATAACAGTTGAGGATGAAGGGAAAAATATATTTAAAATGATCTGGGATAAGATAACCTCAACTCTTTCCTTTAGTGAAAATGGCGAAGAAACAACCATTGATGTTGAAGAAGAACACCCGAGTGGAAAAGCAAATCATGGAGCCATAGTATCTATAATTGCCAAGATAACTAATAAATTAGAATCAGTTGTAGGTAAGACTCACGGAATGATTATGAGAGCCATTGCTAAGACTAATTGGGGCAAAAAAATTGAAGAAAAAGATTCTTTAGATGATGGTGGAGATATTAAAGAAAATGGAGAAGAACCTACAGATATCCCTCCTAAAAAATCCATAGCAGTTTTAGAGAAAGTTTTTGACAAAATTATACTTAATTTTTTTGATATGCAAAATGAAGTCTTAAAAAAAGTTAAAGATAAAGTTCCTGAAAAAGCTAAGTTAGCTATAGAAAGAGCAATTGAAAATAATGAAAGAAAGATGGAAAGAATGGAAAAGATTATTAAAGCGCGTGTACTGGAAAGGGTTAAAAATAGAAATCCAAATAATGAGTAAAAAATAATCAATAAATAAAAGAAAGCAAACTCCAAAAGATTATTTTTCTTTAATGGTCTTTTGGAGTTTCAATTTTTTTAGCCATTTTAAAAAATTTTTGGATATCATTCCAAACTTGTCTTTTAGCTTCTAAATCATAAAATGATTTAACAAGATCATTTGTAACCAAAACTTTAATTTCAAGCCAAAGAGTATATATATTTCCAGGATAAAATTCAATCTCCTCATCATCTTCCATTCTAATAAGATTAAATGTTCTTGTAGCTAATTCACCCATTGATAATATTAGCTTTGGTTGGCATGTTAAAATTTCCAATTTTAGAAATTTTGAACAATTTTTGAAACACCTTTCTCTTATTTCTTCACTTACAAAGCATTTGACTACATCAGTACCATAAAGATTTGAGTAATCATAATTAAGTTTCTCACATGACTTTTTTATAGCATTCCCACTTTTCCCAAAAAATGCTATATTGCTATCCCCTTCCCTTTTAGTAAAAGTAGATTTTACTATGAACAAATCTGCCATTGGATGACCACTACCAAACACTTTAATCTTGGAATTTTCGGGAAAACAGATATTACAACCTTTTATTTCACTACGTATTTCATTCATTTCATATTCAGCTTTATCATAATAAAGCTTATATAAGTCTTTAAAATCGTTTGAAACAGATTTTTCCATTTTTTAAAACTTAAGTTTTATATATAGCTTTGCGACATGGTTTCGAAGACATTTAGTCGAGAAACTAAGTCCAAAGCTTCTCTTATTTCTTATTTTTTAAAATTTATTATAATATGGCTTCTAAAAACTTCTTCGTTCTCGGATTTTGGGGGTTATTAAACATATTTTCTGGAGTATTTTCCTCCATAATAATTCCATCATCCATGAATATCATTCTATCTCCAGCTTCTCTTGCAAATCCCATCTCATGAGTTACGACAACCATTGTCATTCCACTAAGTGCTAATGATTTCATTACATCTAAAACTCCCTTAATAAGTTCTGGATCAAGTGCTGATGTAACCTCATCAAATAGCATTATATCTGGATTCATTGCAAGAGCACGAGCTATAGCAACCCTCTGTTTCTGTCCTCCTGATAATTGAGCTGGAAAGGAATTGATTTTATCTGAAAGTCCAACCTTATTTAACATTTCTTTAGCTGAATGTTCCGCATCTTTTTTACTCATCTTTAAAACTTTCTGTGGAGCTAAACTGACATTACCTAAAGCAGTTAAATGTGGAAATAGATTAAAAAGTTGAAATACTATACCTATTTTCTGTCTAACTTTATTTACATCAATTCCTGGTTTTGTTATTTCAACTCCTTCAATGAAAATTTTTCCAAAAGTTGCTTCCTCAAGTAGATTTAAACATCTTAAGAAAGTACTCTTACCAGAACCACTGGGTCCTATTAATACTAAGACCTCACTCTTTCTTAATTTTAAATTTATACCTTTTAAGACATGGAGATCTCCAAATTTTTTATGAAGGTTTACTACCTTAATCAATTATCTTATACCTCCTCTCTAAATAATGTACCAATTGAGACAAGGGTAATGTAATTAGCAAGTATATAAAAGCAGCAGCAGTATAAGTTGAGGGATTTACTTTCCATGTAGCTATTTCTTTTGCTGCCCTAAGTAATTCAACAACAGCTATTACAGATAAAAGAGATGAATCCTTAAGAAGAATAATGAAGTCATTTGTTAGGGGTGGAGTGACTCTCCTGAGAGCTTGTGGTAAAACAATATACCGCATTGTTTGAAAGAAGTTCATTCCTAACGAACGAGATGCTTCTATTTGACCCCTCTCAATGGACTCGATACCTGCTCTAAAAATTTCAGCAATATAGGCAGCACTATTTAAGGATAGAGCTAATAAACCAGCAAAAAATCCGGATAAATTAATCCCTATATATGGTAGTGCATAATAAGCAAACATAATCTGCATAAGTAATGGTGTCCCCCTAAAAAATTCAATATAAGCTATGCTTGGGTATTTAAAAACCTTTATTTTGGATATTTTCATAATTGCTAAAATAAGTCCAAATATTACTCCAAAAAATTCAGCTATAAATGAAAACTTAATAGTTAATACTGCTCCTTTTAAAAGAAAGGGCAATGCATCTTTTATAACAGAATAGTTGAAATAATATCTTATTAATTTCTGTAAATTCTCCATCTTTACTCCAAAATTATTTTCTTTTTCGGATTACATATTTCATATGTATTCTGTGCTGTTATTTCTTACACATCTCTATTTGTTTTGCTAAACACTCTTATCTGTGTTCTTTGTAATTCTATAATGTTTTTTAATAATTTTTAAAACAATAATACTTATCGTATAAATGATGCATTGGTTAAAAATCATATAATAAATAAATGATATGATAAATAGCTCATTTTAAGATTTTAACATAAATAATATTTAAAAAAAAATTGCACAAGTTAAATATTTAATAATAACCTGTGCAATTTTTATAAAATGATACTTGTTTACAACTCTATTTATTACTCAACAAACCAATTATTATATATTTGATCATATGTTCCATCTTCTTTCATCTCTTTCAGTACCTTATTTACAGCTTTAAGAAGTTCAGGTGTATCTGGTGCGAATACAACACCATATTTTTCGTCAGTTTTTATCCTCTCTGCAAGCACTAATCCTGGATTTTCTTTTACAATATCAAGAGAAGTTAGAAAATCATTTATTATTGCATCAATTCTACCTGCTTTTAAATCTTCAAATGCCAACAGTATAGTATCATATGTTTTTATCTCAGCTACACCTATTTCCTCATCAATTTCTTTGGCTGTGAGCTCTCCTGTTGTTCCTATCTGAACACCTAAAATTTTATCTTTTAAGTCTGCTTTAGTTTTAATTTCACTATCTTCTTTAGTAGCAATTGATTGGTCTGAATCAAAATAAGGATCTGAAAAATCCATCTCCTCATCTCTTTCTGGTGTAATAGTAACCGCAGATATTACGACATCAAATTTATGTGCAATTAGTGCTGGGAAAATTCCATCCCAAGCTGTATTCACAATTTCTATTTCGAGTCCCAATCTTTTTGCTATCTCCCTTACCAAATCCATATCAAACCCAACAAACTCTTCACCCTCAACGCTCTCAAACGGTGGATATGCTGCATCAGTACCAACAGTTAAATATCCTTCTTTAATAGTTGTAAATTCAATCTCTTCCTCTATTGGAGCTTCAGTTTGTTCCTCAGTAGCTGTAGGTTCTTCAGTAACTGGTGTTGGAGGACATCCTATAAGTGTAAGTGATAGAGATGCAACAATTGAAAAAGCTATAACTGTTAAAATAAGTTTTTTAAGCAAATTCATTTAAACCTCCTTATCAATTTTTTATAACAAATTAAATGTTTTATAAAATCACCTCCTATTTATTTTTTAATTGCTTCTTCTTCAATAAGATGTGCAACTTCTATTTTCTTATATTTCTTTATGAGAATTTTGAAATAATTATAAAGTATTAAGTCAGAATATTAGCATTTTCACAACCTAAAGTCAATATAA
>JAUWOM010000080.1 GCA_030612085.1 Actinomycetes bacterium | reverse complement strand
TCAACATGAACTATGTTTCACAAATATACTAAATATGTTAAATCTTGCAAAAATACCGATAGAATATAAAGATAGAGGGAATGAACATCCCATAATAATAGCTGGTGGACCAGGTGTTTTTAATCCAGAACCAATTGCCCCTTTTATTGATTTTTTTGTAATAGGTGATGGTGAAAATGTAATAATGGACATTCTTGAGAAATTAAGTGAGTTAAAAAATAAAGGTTTTAATAAAAATGAGATTATAAAAGAAATGGGTAAAATTGATGGGATTTATGTACCCTCATTTTATGATTTCATCTATAAAACTGATGGAAGTGTGAAGAAAATAATAGTTAAAGACTCATTTCCAAAAAATGCTGTAAAGAATATTATTGTAGATTTTGGAAGTTTTAGTCAGTCATTAAAATTGATAGTTCCTAATACGCAAGTAGTTCACGATAGATTTTGGGTTGAGATAATGAGGGGTTGTTCTAAAGGATGTAGATTTTGTTTGGCAGGTTTTATATATAGACCAATCAGAGAAAGAACTGTTCAATCAATACTGAATTTAATTATACAAGGATTGGAAAAAACCGGTTATAATGAGGTTTCACTATCATCACTTTCTTCAACTGATTATTCTGAGATTGAATATTTATTAAAAAGTTTAAAGCGAAATTTAGAAAGTAGCCACACTGCTATATCATTACCATCTTTAAGATGTGATAGTTTTTCAGTAAAATTAGCAGACCTTATCTCACAAGAAAGAAGGACAGGTCTTACATTTGCTCCTGAAGCTGGGACTCAAAGATTAAGAGATGTTATAAATAAAAATATTACAGATGAGGATATTTTTAACTGCGCCAGGGCAGCATTTTCAAGTGGATGGGAAAGAATAAAGCTTTACTTTATGGTTGGACTTCCCACTGAAGAGATGAATGATTTGGATGGAATAATTAATATGATAAACAAAATATTAATAATTGCAAAAATGGAGGTTCCAAGAAATAAGTACAGCAGAATAAAGATAAATGTAACAATCTCACCTTTTTGTCCAAAACCTAACACACCATTTCAATGGGTTGGTCAGGATTCATTAGAAATTTTAGATAAAAAGGTTAATTATATAAAAAGAAAACTTAAGAAAAAAAATGTATTTATTAAGATGCACAATGTACATAGAAGTCAAATAGAAGCAATTTTTGCGAGAGGGGATAGAAGACTTTCAAAAGCAATAAGAATTGCCTGGGAAATGGGTTGTAAATTTGACAGCTGGACAGAACAGTTTTCATATGATAAATGGTTAACAGCTTTAAAAAAGGATAATGTAGATATATCCTTTTATGCTAATAGACATAGAGAAGAAGATGAAATATTCCCGTGGGAAATAATTGAGAGTGGACAAAATAGGAAATTTTTATTTAAAGAATATAAAAAAGCTTTAAGTGGACATACTACTTCAGATTGCAGATTAAAGGGATGCAATAATTGTGGATTACAAGAAATAATAAAATGTCCAATATCTTGAAATAAAAAAATGTTTTTTATATTTTTTAAATAATTTTAATAAGATTTTTTAATTAGCAATTTTGAATTAATTTTGTAAAGCATTACTCAATATCAAGGAAAAATTATTGGATAAAAATACAAGTAAAGTCATTATGCGTTTTAGATTTTCAAAACTAAGTGATATAAAATACATATCGCATTTAGATTTGATTAATCTTTTAATTAGAGCATTAAGAAGAGCAAAAATACCTATGCTTTATTCGAAAGGTTATCATCCAAAACCGAAATTATCAACTGCATATGCTTTAAAGGTTGGATGGGAAAGTGTTGGTGAGTATGCGGATATAATTTTAAGCAGGAAGTTATCAACAAAGACATTTGTGAAAAGAATAAATGACCAGTTACCCCAAGGGTTAAAAGTATTAAGGGCGAAATCGGTAGAATCATCCCAATCTCTTTCAAGCCAAATAAATTGTATGAGATATCAATTAATATTTTCATACCACCCTGAGTTAATAAAAAGACAGGAAGCTGATTTATTATTAAAATTATTTACTGAGAATATGATAGGATTTAACAATCAATTATCAAAAAATGCTAAATATTTTAAGGAGAAATTACTTAATTTTAAAATTAGAAGTTTACATGATAATATAATAATAGATTTTTTAATCGCTATTGGTAGTCAAGATGATTTAAAAATAAATGATCTTATTAAATTTTTAAACTTACAGGAAAATAAAAGAAAAATTTTTTTAAAGAGAATTCTAAGAATTAATATGTTTAGAAAGGATGGTGATTTACTTCTAAATCCATTTACACTGCTCAAATAGATTGTTAAATATTTTAAGTAAAGGGTATTTTAGAAGTTATTTTTTATGAAATATGATTTATTAATAAGCTCGGATCTAAATGAAATTAGAGTGGCAATTTTGGAAAATGATAAAGTTGCGGAACTTTATTTTGATAGAGAAAAAAAAGATTCAATAATTGGAAATATATATTTGGGAAGAGTTCAAAAAATAATATACGGTTTAGACTCCGCTTTTGTAGATATAGGAGTAAAGAAAAATGCTTTCTTATTTGTAAAAGAGGTTGGTTCACCTTTTGATTATTATGAAGGAACCAATGAAATAGTAAAGGGAAAAATAAAACAAATCCTAAAACATGGACAGATGTTAATAGTTCAGGTAACAAGAGTCCCTATGGGAACCAAAGGAGCTCGATTAACATCCCTTGTCTCTCTTGCTGGTAGATATTTGGTAATGATGCCATATGGTGATGGAATAGGTGTTTCTAAAAAACTTGATGAATCAGAAAGAGAAAGATTGAGAAGTTTAAGCACAAGGCTAAAAATTAGGAATATGGGAATAGTAATTAGAACTGCTGCAAAAGGCACGAAGTTAGCTATTTTAAAAAGAGAGTTAAAATACCTTAAGCGGTTATGGAATAATATTCAAAATAAAGCTCGAAGGTTAGATTCCCCAACTCTAATTCATAAGGAGTTAGACTTAGTTCATAGAATTCTAAGGGATAGATTAACTTTAGATTTTAATAACATTGTGGTAGATACAAAACAGTTATATGATCATATATCCAATTATTTGATAAAGAAGATTCCTCAAATGCATTCAAAACTAAAGCTACATAGTGGAGAAAAACCATTATTTGAAGAAATGGGAGTTGAAAAGGCAATTGATTTAGCTCTTAAAAGGAAGGTTTGGTTAAAATCAGGTGGATTTGTTGTAATTGATAAAACAGAAGCTCTAACCGCTATTGATGTAAATTCTGGACGTTTTTCAGGAAAAAATGACTTAGAAGAGACGATTTTTCATATAAATTTGGAAGCCGTTGAAGAGATTGTTAAGCAAATAAAGCTAAGAGATATTGGAGGATTAATTGTTATTGATTTTATTGATATGGAGAAAGAAGGAAATAGGCTAAAAATTGTTGAAGCTATGAAAAATGCTCTACAGTCTGACAATGTAACAACTAATATAACTGATATTTCAAAATTGGGATTGCTTGAAATGACTAGGAAAAATGTTACAGAAGGGATTCAAGATGTTTTATGTAAGCCATGTCCATATTGTGATGAAAGTGGATATATCCTATCAGAAGAATCTATGAGATTAAAAACTGAAAGAGAAATTTTTAAATTAGCAAAAGAAAGTGAATCCGAAGCATTCCTTATAGAACTTAATAGTGGCGTTGCAGCTATGGTTATAGGTCAGGGTGGAGAAAATGTAAAAAAATTGGAGAATATTACAAATAAATATATTTCCATAAAGGGTAATGACAGTATCTCTATTAATGCTTTCAATTTACTAAAAGAGGGAACTATAAAAGAGATAGAAGAAGCAGCAATACCTGTATATCAGGGACAGGTATTAGATATATTAGTAGAGGAACCTCACTCACATATTTCCAAGGATGCTATTTCAAGATTTAGTGGTTATATAATACATATTATAGATGGTGGAAAATATCTTCATGAAAGATCAAGGGTGGAGATAATAAATGTTACGAAAACTTATGCACAAGCAAAAATAATTGTTAGATAAATTTTAAATTTACAAAAAAGTGTTTACTTTTAATTTCTAAATGAGACAAAGTCAAAAATAATTTTGACTCAAAAAAATGATTCTGGTATAATCTACCCTCATTATAAATTTAAAAAGTTTATATAAAAATAGTGATTTAAAGGAGATTAAAATTTATATAGTTCTTGAAACTGGAGGAAAACAATATAAAGTTAAGTTAGGTGAGAATTTTTTAATTGAAAAAATAGAAGGTGAGAAGGGAGATAAAGTTATTTTTTCAAACATAAAGCTCATCTCAGAAAAGGAAGAGATAATAGTTGACAAGGATATACTATCCAATTATAGAGCAATTGGAGAAATAGTAGAACATGTTAGTGGAAAGAAAATAATAGCCTTCAAGCATACTTCAAAAACTGGTTATAAGAGAAAAATTGGTCATAGACAAAAATACTCACGGGTAGTTTTAAAAGAAATAAAATCTCCCAAATCAAAGAAGGAATAAAGAATCTTATTAAAAAGAAATAGAAATTAGAATAAAAGATATCTAATAAATTAAGTTCAAATTAATCATAAAATAGATTATAATGTATTCAGAGGTGATATAAATGGCACATAAAAAGGGTGGAGGAAGTAGCCGAAATGGAAGAGAGGGTACTTCAAAACGTTTAGGTATAAAGCGCTTTGGTGGTCAGTTTGTAAATGCAGGAACAATTCTTGTCAGGCAAAGAGGTACTTGTTATAAACCAGGTCATAATGTTGGAAGAGGAAGAGATGACACACTTTTTGCTAAAATTGCTGGAAATGTATTTTTCAAGAGATTGTCTAAAAACAAAAAAAGCATAAATATAATACCTTAATGGATTTTCATTAGTTAAGAAAATATTCTACAATTTATAAAACATTTTGAGAAAAGACCATAAAATTATGGTCTTTTTTT
>JAUWOM010000037.1 GCA_030612085.1 Actinomycetes bacterium | reverse complement strand
TTTACATTTCTGTAAAAAGAGATTTGGTAAAATTTCTATTCTCAATTGACCTGGATAATGATTAAATATCATCCAGATATCATAGTAATCTCTTGCTCGTGAACGACTCCAACCACGTTTCTCCAATTTTTGAAGATGTTGTAATAAAGCTCGCAGTTTTTCAGCCACAATCTCTTCAAGTGTATATACAAAAATATTCTTATAAACATCTTCTCCGTAACCATGAATTATTTGCCTTATTTCTGGTTTTATCATTACTATCTCATCCATAGTAATCTCTATCATTGCCTTGATAAAAAATTGGCGATGCCAAGGAAGTTTACCTTTCACAGTAAAAGCCTCCTGACCAGTGGGGTGAGGTCTCTTTTCTGTATATCTCTCAGACTTTAATTGTAGAGGTGAGAATTCCTGAGCCAATTCAGTTGCTAACTTACAAGAATTCATAATCTCTTTCTCAAGTTCACCTTCTTTTGGAATATCTTCTTTGGCAGTAAAATCAAGATCTTCCGAAAATCTGTACTCACCAAAGTAACACTTCTTTAGAGCTGTTCCACCTTTAAAAATAAGCTTGTTTTGTAATTCATTGTTTGCTCCAATTCCGATTAAAACCCATGAAAGAATATAATCACGCTCAATTATTTCCCATGATAATCCTGTATCCTCCCTTACTTTCTCTAACCTTTTCCTTATTGGTTTCATCTAATCACCTCTATAAGAAGATTTTCCTGAATCATCCATCTCTTATTACAATGTCCCCTTCTTGGACCTGTAGAATCAAGAACACGATATCCCTTAATAGGGATATTCTCAAGCTTTTGCAATATCGAATTTTCCACTCCCAACTTTTCAAGTATCCAACCTAATCTCTTGGCAACTGCAGCACTAAATCTTGTCGAATATTCAATCATCTTATTTAAATCTAACTTAGAAAATTGTAATTCAAATGCAGAGTAAACTTCTGCCCAGCCACCAAAATACCTAGGTGAAACAAGCCCATCTATTAATGTCCTTTCAGGATCTGTTATTGTAACCTTAACTTCTCCAACCCAATAATCCCTAATACCAAAGAATCTTTCAGGCTTTATTCTTATGAATTGATAAAGAATACCTTCTATTTCTTTATTGTAGTTTCTTTGAGTCTTTCTTAATTTCTTAGACGACCTTAAAATATTTATTGGCTGTGTAGTTGTAACATATACTATTCTTGGTATTTGTTCAGTCATACCATGAAAATGCATAGCAGACCAATGACTAATTGCAGCTGGATTAACTAAAGCCATGGCAATCTCAAATTCATGGATAGGAGTCATGCCCAGAAAAGAAGTAGAAATCTTATAAAGACCTCTCTTAATACGAGTAATCCAACCATCATTTGAGAGATGATATAAAGATTCAACTACATAACTATCTGCTACTCCACAATAAGATGCAACTTCTAATGCATCACTTACAGTAAATATTCGCTTACCATCCTCATACAACTTTCTTAACATGTCCACACCTACTCTTGTATGCTTTTGATTATTTCTTGAATTCATTGGAAGACCTCCAATTATCTAAATAAAATATATAATATTTATAATTTATTAGATATCATACTGCAAAAATTGGAGAGTGTCAAATTATTTTTATAAAAAATCTAATAATTTAATCTTAAAATAAAAATTACCAGACATTTTTAAAAATATTATAATTTGTCTGATAACTTAAATCGATATTATAAAATAATTCTATTTACAATTTCCAAATTTATAAAGATAAATAATATATAGTTTCAAAATTATTTTGTACAAAACTTAAAAGGATGAAATTTTTTAAAAGAAAATTTATAATAAATTAATGAAATTTAAACTAATTTTAATAAAATTGTTACTCTTGCATTTTATAGGTTGAAAATACTTATATTTATTTAGAGATTTTGATATAAATGGCGAGAATAAGGGTTAATAATATAACTAAATATTTTGGTGAACAAAAGATACTTACTAATGTATCCTTAGATATTAAAGATGGTGAAATCTTTGGAATTGTGGGTCCTTCTGGATGTGGAAAAACAACACTTTTAAGAATAATTGCAGGATTAGATATGAATTTCTCAGGACAGGTATTCTATGACAATAATAATGTTACAAAGTTACCACCTTCCGACAGAAATATTTCAATGGTCTTTCAAAATTATGCATTATATCCTCATATAGATGTAGAGAGAAATATTGCTTTTCCATTAGATATTAAAAAATATGCAAAAAATAAAGTTAATAAAGAAGTAAAACAAACTACAGAAATACTTGATGCAGATATAGAAAAATATCTAAGTTTTTTACCAAAACAACTATCAGAGGGTCATAAACAGACAACTGCTGTAGGAAGAAGTATTATAAAAAGAAAAATAAATGTGCTTCTAATGGATGAACCATTATCAAATTTAGATGCTAAAGTTAGAAGTCAGTCAAGACATAAGATTAAAAAGTTAATACAATCTCTTTCAAATACTGTTATTTATGTTACAGCTAATGGTTTAGAAGCAATGGCGCTTTGTAATAGAATTGCAGTTTTACTTAATAAAGAAATTGTTCAAATGGGCTCTCCTGAAAAATTATATTCAGATCCAGCAAATCTTTTCATCTTTCAGCTTTTTAGTAAATTTCCAATTAATCAAATAAATGGAACGATTGAAGAATCAAAATTTAGTAAAAATAAACAAGTAATAAAAATTCCTTATAAAGTTACATATCCAATTGAAGTAATAATGAGCATTAGAGAAGAAGATATTTCTTTATTATATAAGAATGAAACTAATTTAAATGAAAAAGTTTTAATAGAAGGTAAATTAATAGAGAAAAGAATTATACCTCCATATCTTAATCTTAAAGTTGAAACAAACTTTGGAGAAATTAAAATAACCACAATGGATAAAAAAGCAGAGGATTTTAAATTGGGAGATAGTATAAAGCTCTATACTATTATGGATAAAATCTTCTTTTTTGACAGAGCAAATGAGAAAAGAATCGGAATTTAATATTAGTCATCTTATCTTTCAATAATAAATTTTTTAGATTATATGTTTATATTCAATTTTTATAGAGCTTTTATACTTTTAAATAGTACTTAATTAAAAATTACTATATATATCATTTACTTTTTATCTTATAATATACAAATGTTGAATCTCATTTACATTTTAATATCAAGTAATTTCCTTCTTACTAGACATTTTCAATTATATAAAGCTTTAACAATTGTAATATAAAGATTTAAGGGGAGACTTAATAAAATTAAAGTCTCCCCTTCTTATACTTCTATACTACCTCAAGAATTTGGACACAAAGGGAGATGTCTCACCTCTTCGCAGAAAATGACCAGATGGACCTTCACCTAAGAATTCTGAAAACCAGGATTCATGCTCGATTTCTTCATTAAGAATCGATAGAGACAAATCATAGGTTCGATGATCCTTACCTGCAGTCAGGTTACAGATGTGAGTATATCCTCGTACCGCACATCTCTCAGCTTCAACCAACACCTTTAACATTGCCTGAATGTCAGTTGGGTCTTTTGGTAGCATAGCTGGTGGACAGGCTGAAATGTCATGAAAATCCTTCATATTCTCTGGTAATTTACCACCAAGTTCATAGATTCTGGGCACTAGTGCTTCGAAATGATTTCTATCTTCAATACGTGCAGTTTCTGCAATCTCCTTAATTCCCTCTCCTTCTAAACCAATCAAATTGACACGAAGTATTGTGTAGTAGTAATAGGTTGTAAGCTCAGCCGCAGCGTTTTTGACCAGAAGTTTAATCAATTTATCAACATCAACACCTGCCTTTTCCACCATTTCTCGTGTTACTTTAGCCATATTATCACCTCCTTTAATTTAAAATGTTAATCTTTTAACCATTATCTATAAAATTAAACCTCTAACATTAAATTATTTTCAGATTTATTACTAAATAGTAATAAATCCTAAATATTAATAAAAAAATATATTCATTTGACTTGTACTCTACATTTATTACAAACACCTTCTAAGTTTATCCTTTTTGTTGTAACAATAAATTTGGCTTTAAACTCAGCAGGAATCTCAATATCATCATACTCTTTATTATAAAAATCTATTATTCTATTGCATCTAACACATCGGAAATGGTGATGTGGTTCCAATTTTGAGTCATATCTTTTTGAGTTCCCTGAACCCTCCACAACTCTGATTATACCAATTCTATTGAAAGTTAGAAGAGTGCGATTTACTGTATCCAATGATATGTTAGAAAAATATTTTTTTACCTTCTCATATAAATTAGAAGCTGATGGATGCTCAAAGGAATAAATTAATTCTTTGTAAATTGCTAAGCGCTGAGGTGTAATTTTTAAACCCTCTCTATAACATATATCTTTAAAAATACTTAGCTTTTTTTCTAACTCTTTTTTTCCTAATTTCATAATAACAAATACTATATAGTATTTACTCCTATTTGTCAAATTATTTTTAAAAAAATTATTATATAGATTTTAAATATAAATTACCGAATTTATTAAGACTATAAAAACTAAATATAAAAATTATTATAAAAATGAGTCATTCATAACAGGTTTAAGTGGAAAAAAAGTTCTAAAATATTTGAGTTTATACATAAGAAAGCTATAAACTATGTAAATTATATATAACACTTTATTTATTAAAATACAAAATTACTTCATGAATGTAATTTAGGAATGCAATAATATTTCAAATTGTTACTCCAAATAGATAGGTAGTAGAATCCGATAGTAGATGTTTAACCAAATGCTACATCAAGTACCATCATTACTGCGAAACCTATCATTGCACCCATAGTAGCCAAATCTGTATTACCACCATATTGAGACTCCGGAACTATATTCTCTACGACGACAAATATCATAGCACCTGCAGCAAATCCTAAAGCATATGGTAGAATGGGTTTAGCAAGAATAACAGCTCCCGCTCCAATAACACCAGCAATAGGTTCAACTATTGCAGATAATTGGCCATACCAAAAACTTCTTAAGCGAGACATTCCCTCACGTCTAAGAGGCATAGAAACTGCAAGTCCCTCAGGAAAATTTTGAATTCCTATACCAATAGCCAATGTAATAGCTCCTGCCAAAGTAGCTTGTGGAAAACCTGCAGCAATAGCTCCAAAAGCAACTCCAACTGCAAGTCCCTCAGGAAAGTTGTGTAAAGTTATAGCAAGAATAAGTAATACAATTCGGTTCCATGTTGTTTTTACACCCTCAGCTTTCCCTATTGGAAAATAAAGGTGAAGATGTGGAAGAATCTTGTCCACACCTCTTAAAAAAATACCTCCGAGAAGGAAACCAAGTAAAGCTGGAAACCAATCAGGAAGATTTTTCCCTTTTGACATCTCAATGGATGGAGCAAGTAATGACCAGAAACTTGCTGCAATCATAACTCCACCAGCAAAACCCAGCATTAAATCCAAAATCTTCCTGTTTATATCTTTAACCATAAATACAGCTGATGCACCAAGAGCAGTCAAAAACCATGTAAAACAAGTTGCTATAAGAGCCTGTATTATAGGGTTAGAATTTTTAAAAAAATCTACCATGTTTAAAATCTCCTTAAATATATATTTATAAAAAACGTTGTTATATATTCTATAATATATTTTTATCATAAGAAATAAAAATCTAAATAATATCTTAATTATTTCTTCACAATTTCTAAACATTTTTTTGCTATTCTAAAGTTGGTTAATTTGATTAACATTTCTTAATAAAAATGAAGAAAAAAGGAGGCATTTATGTCTACAAAACGAAAAATTCTTATAGGATTACTTATTTTATTTGCTATTGTTATTATGGTTGGTGGTGGATACGCTCTTTATTATGCTGGATATCGAGTAGGATCTTTAAGTGTAGCTAATTTTGGAGAACGTATTCATGGTATCTTTCCCTTCCATCGTGGTTTCCCTGCTTCAAGAATGCTAAAAAGACCTTATGGTCATTTTGGAAGAGGTAATATGCATGGACTTGTTGGTTTCTTTCCTTTCAAGATTATACTGGGAATTGTAGCTATTATAGGAATTACTACTCTTATTTTTGCTGCTGTTATTTATCATAAAAAGATGTTGAAATTGTTTCATATGAAATTGGGAGAACATCCTGTAGATAAAACACCACAATCAACAAACTTAAAAAACAATAAGTAATAATTAAGCTGATAATAATATAACATTAAATAATTAGGTAAAAGAGGTGGGAACATATCAAAATATTTGTTAGTTTCCACCTCTTTTTGCATATTGATAGCAAAATAAAATATTCACAAAAGTACTGCAAATTTGTATTGTTTTACTTGAAAGAAGAAGTGAAATAATAAATATTTTAAAGTGGAAGTGAAATTTTAAAAGTAGTGCCTTTACCAAGTGTACTTTTAACTGATATTGTTCCACCGTGTGCTTCTACAATTGATTTTGCAATTGCAAGTCCCAAGCCTGTTTCACCTTCTTTTTGTTTACGAGATTTATCACCTCTGTAGAAGCGCTCAAAAATGTGTGGCAAATCCTTTGGATCAATACCAGCTCCATTATCGTGGATTTTTAGGTGAATTGTATTATTTTTTCCTTTAACTGATACAGGATAATATTTAGCTGATAATATTATCTGTCCTCCCTTTTGTGTATAACGCAATGCATTATTTACCAAATTTCCTAATACCTGTGTCATCCTATCTGGATCTATTTCTATCTTTGGCAAATCCTCTGATGCTTTTACTTCTAAAATAATATCTTGCTTTTTGGTTTGTGTCATATATGCTGATGCAGTTCGTTTTAACAACTTATATGGTGAAACATATCTACGATTCAATGACAATTCTCCAGCATCAGCGAGAGATAATGTTCGCAAATCATCAATTAAGTAGCCAAGATGTTGAGCCTCTCTATGTATAACATCATATACTTCTGATTTGCCTTCTAACTTGCCATCACTCAATGCTTCAGTATAACCTAAAATTACACTCAATGGTGTTCGCAAATCATGGGCAATGTTAGTTGTCATCTGGTGACGCAATTTGTTTGATTGTTCCAAATCAGAACTCATTTTATTAAATGAGGAAGCCAATTCCCCTAACTCATCCTTTGTTCGAACTGGTACCTGGTGCCCTAATTCTCCTTTTGCAATGATTTTTGTTGCAGCAGTAAGTTCACGAACTGGACGAGAAATGTTACGTGCTAACAAAACACCTAATAATAATGCAGTTAATGCAGCAATCAATGCACTAAAAACAATTACTCCATTTATGCGCTTTAAGAAATTCATCTCTGGTAATTCCAGCATTGGACCACTAATATTTTCAAGCGAATCAAACAATAACCATCCAACTGTTTTTCCTTCTATATCAACTGGTACTCCGTTGTTAACAACATTTTTTGATACTTTCTCTCCCTCCTCATAATACTTACCACCATATACAACTACTCTATTTGCATCAATAAGTGTTACTGGTACCCAAATGCGTCCCCAATGTCTCCAATGTCCTGTTTTATCACGTACTAAAATTACACTTATACCTTCCCAACTGTTACTTCCCTTATAGTATTCAGTTAATGTACTAATTAGATCAATTTTATAACGGTTTAAAACAAATTTACCAAATTCAGGTCGCATCCGTTGACCAATAAATAAAGCAACAATCATAACTACAGTTAGACTAATAATGAGAAAGGCTAGTATAAGTTTAATTGATAAAGAACGCATCTTAATCACCTAATTCCCTTAGTTATTTGAGTAGTAAAACGATAACCAACTCCATAAACAGTCTCTATATAACTTGGATCGCTGGGGTTTGGCTCAATTTTAGCACGCAAATTCCGTATATGAACATCAATGTTACGTTCATATCCTTCAAAAGCGCTACCCTGTAAATTGTTAAGCAAATCAAGACGTGAAAAAACCTGACCTGGTTTTGACATTAAGGTAGCTAACAAGTCAAATTCAGAAGGTGTTAAGTCAACATGCTTCTCTCCTATTGTTACAATATGACTTTTATGATTCAGTGTTATATCTGCTGTACGTAATATTTCTTGTTTAAATGGTTTTTTACCTGTACGACGCAATACAGCACGAATTCTTGCTGTAAGTTCACGCATACTAAATGGTTTTGTAATATAATCATCTGCACCCATTTCAAGTCCTAAAATTTTATCACTTTCTTCCAATTTAGCAGTTAAGATGATAATAGGAATATCTGATTCCTTACTATAAACTCGAATAAATTCATATCCGCTCATTTCTGGCATCATTAGATCTAAAATTACAAGATCTGGTTTTTCATTGCGTGCTATAAATAGAGCTTCCTGTCCACTTGTAGCTGTTACTATGCGGAAGCCCTCTTTTGTTAAATAATCTTCTAACAATGTTCGTAATTCTTCTTTATCATCCACTACCAAAATTGTATTAATCATTGAAGCCTCTATTTTTCATTACTTAGATACAGTAATAAATTAAATTTATAATATAGTATCTTTATTTACACTGTCAACGACTGAATTAAGCCTTAAGAAAACGGATCATTTTATATCTTTTTACCTTTTATTGCTTAAAGGAAACTTGTAAATTATAAATGTAAGATACTTACTAATTTTTATAATTAATAGTTCATGGATTTAGTTATTTAGGGAATATACCACCAAGAAACATCTTACTAATTGAAGAAGTTGTTATCACAACAATGATATTTAATATATAAACTACTAAAACTATTAATATGGATTTCCAGACTTTCATTTTGCAGACAATAGCAATACCTATAATTAAAAGAATTAGACTCCAGAGGATAAATATATCCACTCTTGAGAGAATCATATAAAGAAGATTTGACTTATAAGCAAAAACATCTCCAGATGCTACCAAACCACTTAAACCAGTGTGCATTATCATTTTTCCTGTAAATAAAGTATAAAATAGATTTGCAAGTGTAGAAATTAATATAGGAACTGAGGATATTACAACTACTGTAAGAATCTTACTGTATTCTGTTTTGTTCCTAAATATATAAACAAGTCCCCAATATACAAGTGCTATAAAAAGCCAGCTTATAATTTGTACTAAAGGAGATGTTAATATTAAGATAAATTGCATTACATTTCCAGAAGAACCAATATTAGAAAATTGCCCTAATTGACGTAATAGCTGTCCCCCTGGAGCTTTTGCTTTTCCTAGAGAAGCTGCTCTTTTTTTTACAACTTGTGAATCCTGTGTATCATCAGAAAATTTTATTGCTCTGGGTGTAGCTGTAAAAGAGTAAATTACTATAGTTAGCAAGATGAGCAGTGCAGTAAACCAGTATATTTTAAATCCCCATTTTTTCTTTATTATTCTAAATGCTTTAAAAGGATTAAGAATTGAAAATATAAAAACTTTTAGCGCTTCCA
>JAUWOM010000114.1 GCA_030612085.1 Actinomycetes bacterium | reverse complement strand
GTAACCTGACCCTTAATGTACTTAATATTATTCTTAATGTTCTTAATATTAATATTGTTAAGTGGTTTATTAATATCATAATGTTTTTCACTTAGAAGTTTTATAAATTTATAAAAACCTTTTGCTCTTTCCGAAGAAATAGTAAAATTGTCGATTTTATTAGATGTGTATTTGATATAAAACTTGTCTAAATTTTCAATATAATCCTTTTTTGTATCAATCCATATCTTTTCATTCTCATAATCTACTATTTCATTTGGTATGTGCTCTGAAAATTGAGCATTCATATTCTCCAAAAAACTAATTTTAGGTAATTGAGGCCAATATGGAGCAACTGGGTATAACTTCAAGATCTTCAAACAAGCTTCTTCTGCATCTCTAAAAGGTAAACTTCCCACGCCGGTAGCAATACATTTTGGTTCAAAGTTTAATTTATTTCTATTCATTTTATTATTAAAATTTAGAACTTCTCTTATAATTTATATCGAGATTCTTAGGTCGCTAAAGCCTGCACTCGAGCGGAGCGAGGGATCTGTTTATTAAGATTCTTCAGTCGCTTCGCTTCGTTCAGAATGACAAGAAATAGCTTTTCTTTCTTATTAAATCCATATTAATTTGAGACTTTACATACAAGAATGACAAATTGAAATGTTATTAACATATTAAGATATTATTAGAATATTAAAAGAATATTAATATATAAAAAATCATTAGGGTTTATAATTTCTTAAATAGTTTAATGCGTTATTTGCTTTATATGAGGAGCGAACAAATGGTCCTGACTCCACATATTTTATTCCCATATCAAGTGCAATTTGTTTTAAATTAATAAATTCATCAGGAGTATAGAATTTATCAATAGGTATATGTTTATTTGAAGGTTGTAAATATTGTCCTATTGTAACAACATCACAATTTACATCAGATAAATCCTTTAATAAACTTACAATTTCTTCCCACTTCTCCCCCAAACCAACCATGAACCCAGATTTAACAACTATATTTTCAGAATAATTTTTTGCTTTTTCAAGAATTTTTAAAGATCTAGTATAATCAGCACCAGGTCTTATTTTGGAATAAAGTCTTTTAACAGTTTCAACATTATGATTTAATACATCAGGAAAATAAGCTAACACAATATTTAAATATTTAAAATTGCCACCGAAATCTGGAATTAGAACCTCAACAGAGGGAGTCGGCTTCAATTTTCTAATCTCTTTTATACAATCAGCAAACTGATTAGCTCCACCATCTTCTAAATCATCTCTTGTAACAGAGGTTATGACTATATGTGAAAGTTTTAATAAATTAGCAGCTTTTGCAATATTTTCTGGCTCATTTTCATCTACAGACAAAGGCTTCCCTTTTTCAACAGCACAAAAACTACAATTTCTAGTACAAATATCTCCCGATATCATAAAAGTTGCAGTTTTTCTATGAAAGCACTCTCCCAAATTTGGACATAGTGCACTCTCGCAAACTGTGTGTAAATTATGATCCCTTAATATTTTTTCCATATCTTCTATGGCTTTCAAATCAGGAATTTTTTTCTTAAGCCAATGAGGAAGCCTCTTCCTATACATAAATCTTTTAATAATCTTTTGATTTTAAAATTTTTAAATTTTTATTGTGTGTAAAGGTTTTCCAATACAACTCAGAGCAGCTTCTACAACTGCTTCTGAAAGAGTGGGATGAGAAGCAATCATTTCTGACAAATCCTTAATTAAAAGTTCACTTTGCATAGCAAACGCAACTAAATGAATTAGTTCAGAGACATCTGGTCCAACCATCTGAGCACCTAAAATCTCTCCAGAATTTTTGTCTGCCACAATTTGTACAAAACCCTCACTCTCATCTATAGCATTAGCCTTTCCACTTGCTGAGAATGGAAAATTTCCTAATGAGATTTCATATCCATTTTCTTGTGCCTGATCAGGTGTTAAACCTACAGAAGAGACTTGAGGATGAGTATATATAGTTATAGGTATCATTCTGTCATCAAAAATAGCTTCATGACCCATAATATTTTCTGCTACTATTTTACCTTGCGCTGAAGCTACATGAGCCAACATCTTCCCTCCAATAAGATCTCCAACAGCATAAATTCCAGGGATATTTGTTTCCATTTTATTATTTACCTTGACAAATCCTCTATCCATCTCAATATTTAAATTTTCAAGACCCAAATCCCTTGAATTTGGAGTCCTACCTATGCAAACAACTACTTTTTTAGCCTTCACATCATCTTTACCCTCAACAGATAAAATTGCAAAATCCTCACCATACTCCTTTACTCCTTCTACTTTAGAATTTGTCAGGAATTTTATACCTTCTTTTTTGAAACTTCTCTCAATATATCTTGACTGTCTTTTGTCCTGTAATGGTAATAGATTAGGTAACATTTCAATAACGGTAACATCAGTTCCTAAAAGGTGAAAGACCATTGCTAATTCACAGGCAACAACTCCCCCACCAACTATCACCATAGAATCTGGAGGTTCATCTAATACCATAAGGTTATCACTTGTTAAAATAGTTGGCTGTTCGAAGTCAAAAATTCGAAGTTTAAATGGTGATGAACCAGTAGCTAAAATAATATTATCTGCCTCAATTCTTTCCTCTCCATTTGCTGTTGTGACCTTAATAACATTCTTGCTTAGAAGTTCTCCTTTACCATAAATTAGATTTACCCCGTTTTTCTTTAATAAAAATTCTATTCCTTTTCTAGATTTTTCAACTACTGAATCCTTTTTTTTCATAAATAATGAAAAGTCAATTTTATCCTTTAATATTTTAATACCTAACTGTTCAGCCTTTCTCATTTTTAAAATAGTTTCTACTGAATTTAACATAGCTTTGGTTGGAATACATCC
>JAUWOM010000093.1 GCA_030612085.1 Actinomycetes bacterium | reverse complement strand
ATTATAGATAGATTTGGATTTAAAAGACCTTTAGTTATTAGTTATTCTCTATCTATTTTATTTATTATTCTACTTTCAATTACTACTAACTACTTCTCACTAATTATCTTTAATATTGCCTTAGGATTTACCTTTTCTATGATAAGGGTAATTAGAAATCCATTTTTAACTAAATTCAGTACTAAAGTTGAAAGAACCCATCTTTTTGGATTTTCCTTTGGACTAATGATGATTGGATCAGTTATAGGAAATGTAATCGGAGGGTATTCCCCCAAATTATTTGAAGTTTTTATTTCTTTAACAGATGATATTATTATTTATCGTTTGTCACTGCTCTCAGGCGCTCTAATTTCAGCTATTGGATTAATTCCAATCCTAAAAATACAGAAGGATAATATTACTTCTCTTAATAAATTAAGTAAAAGAACTTTTAAAATGATGTTTTCCAAATTATATATTAAATTATTATTACCACATTTACTTCTTTCCTTAGGAGCTGGTTCTGTTATGCCTTTTTTAAATATTTTTTTTAAAGAACATTTAAATGCTAATGTTTATCAGATTGGTATTATCTTTGCATTAGGTTCATTTATAACAGGAGTAGCTTCTTTTTTAACTCCCTTTGTAACCAAAAGATTTGGAAAAGTTATGGGTATTGGAATCTTGCAAATCTCATCTCTTCCCTTTCTATTGATGATTGCATTGATTCCAAATTTAACACTAGTTGCTATTTTTTTTATAGTCAGACAAGTTCTAATGAATATTGCAAGTCCAATATATACCGCCTTTGTAATGGAGGCTGTACCAGATGAAGAGAAGGGTATGGCAAGTGGGTATATATTATTTATATGGGGATTAGCATGGGCGATTTCTTCATCCTATTCTGGAATATTAATGAAAAATTACGGATATAATTTCCCATTTTTTATATGCTTTGTATTTTATTTGATTTCCGCGATAACCTTTATTTCTTTCTTTAGAGGATCTGAAAAGAAATTAAGAACTTAGAATGTTAAAGAACAGTAGTGTAATAGAAGAATAGACATTATTTACTTTTCTCAGATATATTTTATTAAGGTTTTATAGGAATATAAAAAATATTTTTTAATTTAACAATACAATTAATAAAATAGAGCAGAATATCTATAATTATTAGTACTCTGCTCTATTTCTATTTTTTAAATCTCTAAATTTTTAATAGGAATGTCTATTTAAATATCTAATTCTAAAAAGAACATCTACTCTGATTTCTCAGATTTAAGAAATTTCTTACCCAAACCCTCTACTGCTCTTAATACTTCTAATGGAACTGCAAAAATAATTGTATTAGACTGATCTGATGATATGTCATTAATAGAGTTTAGAGTTCTTAAATGAAGAGCTCCTGGAACTTCTGCCATTGTTCTTGCTGCTTTAGCCAAATTGACAGCAGCTATTACCTCACCTTCTGAAGCAATAATTGTTGCTCTTCTTTCTCTCTCAGCTTCTGCCTGTTTTGCCATTGTTCTTATCATTGATTCTGGCACTTTAATATCTTTTAGCTCAACTGATATGATATCAATTCCCCATTCTTCTGTAGATTCATCTACTAGATTTTTTATTCTTTCAGCTACTACATTTCTTTGAGTCAATAGGTCATCTAAGGCTACTTCTCCAATAACATTTCTCATTGATGTTTGAGCTAATTGTGAAACTGCCCAGAAGAAGTTTTCAACCTCAAGAATAGATTTTGCAGCATCTACAACTTTGTAATAAACAACAGCAGAAATCGTTGTCTGAATATTGTCTTTTGTCATCGCTTCCTGATCAGGAACTTCCACAGCTTTAGTTCGTATATCAACTTTTTTCATGCTCTGAAATACTGGTAATATGATTCTCCAGCCTGGTTCTACAATAGTAGTGAATCTTCCCATTGTGAATTTCACTCCACGCTCATACTGATTTATCTGTTTCAGAGAAGCTAAAATTATAATTCCCAATAAAATTATTATCGGAACAAAGCCACTAAAAAGAAAATCAATTATTCTTCCAACAACATTCATATTTTACCTCCTAACTTTTTAAAAGTTTTAAAAAATATTTTCTAAATCAAAAACCATTTTTATATTTTTAGTATATTATAATTATAACCATAATAAAAATTTTGTAAATTATACTACTAATTTTTTACTTATTAAATATCTTGGACTGACCCTGGACTGAACCCCTATCACTAGACACATTGTATACTAAAATTAATATAATGTAATAAGAGTATCTGTCATTCTTTAATGTAAATAATATAAACCTTGGTATTTTTGTATATAAATATAGACATTGTCATTGCGAGGAGCGTTAGCGACGTGGCAATCTCAAATGACATATGTTGTTAATCTAATTAAAATGAGTTCACACAGTCTGTTTCTAATAGAGATTGCTTCGCTTACGCTCGCAATGACAACCAGGACCACGCTCGCAATGACAAATTAATACTAACTTTTAAAATAATGAAATAATAAAAGTGTTAATCTAACTTGTTAACAATACAATTTATATATAATTATTATCATTATTGGAATATTATATATTTAGTACAAATATAAAATTTAATTTAAGGTATATAAAGTTTAAGAATGAGTAATATAAATAGAAAAAATGAAAAGATAATTGCAGTAGTTGGTGTCTCAAGAGATGAGGAAAAATTTGGATTTAAGGTTTTTAATGATTTGTTAAGAAAAGGTCAAAATGTTTATGGAGTAAACCCGAATACTAAAGTTGTTCTTGGGCAAAAAATATATTCAGATCTTAGAAATTTACCAAAAATACCCAATCTTGTAATTACAGTTGTTTCACCTAAAGTAACAGAAAAAATTGTAGATGAATGCATTTCGCTTGGTATTAAGGAAATATGGATGCAGCCAGGATCTGAATCGGAAAAAGCAATTGAAAAGGCAGAAAGTAATGGAATTAGTGTAATTCATGATGCCTGCATAATGATAGAAACAAATAAAGATGAAGATCTACTTTTAAAGCTGTAATTTTAAGTTTATCTGAATATTTGCAACATTATGAATATATAATGATTAAAACAGATAAGAATGATATCCCGCTTATAAAATAAGAATGCTATCTATTTTTGATTAAATAATTTATAACTACAAAGATATAGAGGTAGAAATGTGAAAGGTTATAACGGAAAAATACTGGAAGTTGATTTAACTTTAAAAAGATTTAGAGAGTTAATTATAAATGAGGAACCTTACAGGAAATATCTCGGTGGAACAGGATTAGCTGCAAAGATACTTTTTGATAATTATGATTTTAAAAAGAATATATCTCCATTATCACCTGAGAATTTGCTGATTTTTATGACTGGCCCCTTAACTGCAACAAGACTCCCTGGCTGTGCAACAAGATTTTCAGTATGTGGTATTTCTCCACTTACAGGTATATGGGGGGAAGCTTCATGTGGAGGAAGATTTGGTATTCAGTTAAAAAAAGCTGGATTTGATGGGATAGTAATAAAAGGTGCATCTGATTCTCCAGTATTTATAAAAATTGTAGATGGTAATGTTGAGATAAAGGATGCTTCAAATTTATGGAACAAAGACACTTATGAAGTATATGATATTTTAAAAAAAGAAGAAGGAGTTGCAACTTCAGTATCCATTGGTATTGCTGGTGAAAATAAAGTCCTATTTGCAAATATAGCTAATGAGCCTGGACATTATGCAGGGAGATGTGGTTATGGTGCTGTTATGGGTAGTAAAAATTTAAAGGCAATAGGAGTTAAGGGGACAAAAAAATTAGAATTTGCAGATTCTAAAAAGATTAATGAGTTAAGAAAAAATATAATTGAAAAGCAAAGAGAAAATATTATAGTACAGGTACTAAAGGAATTTGGCACAGATTGTGGCTTACCAATTTTTATGCTTCTTGGTGATGTTCCAATAAAAAATTGGAATTTAGGAGTATGGGATGAAGGATCAGAAGAATTATCTGGAATGAACATGTCTGAAACCATCCTTATAA
>JAUWOM010000035.1 GCA_030612085.1 Actinomycetes bacterium | reverse complement strand
CAGTTGGAACAGCGCTTCTGTCCACTAGAATATTGCCAAAATTTTTTATTGCTGCAGCGAGGACAAATTTTCATGGCCAAAATTTACTGTATTATCAGGGAATTGTCAATGTACTAAGGGCAATTATGTTTTATAATTACCTTATATTATTTATAAAGTTATTAGGTTTATTACTATTAGTAGCAATTATAACAATGATAGTTGGAGTATTAAGAAGGAGCAAAATACTAAAAATAATTTCAATTATTTTATTTGGGATTTTCATTTATTTTGTTTTGTTTGCTTATCTAATATTTTCTCTTGCGGGGGGAACCATAAAAATCTTCAATATATCTATTTAAAATACTTCTTATCCTCTATCAAAAAATATACTTTTACCAGTAACGCTTAGTGGTATTCCCAAAGCTACTTTTATCTCATTACCTAACAACTTCAGATTTACTACTGCTCTTCCTATTGTATACATAATCCTATTGTCAATATTATTGAATTTTGCAATTGAAACTGCTGAACCAACTGCTATTCCTAAATCATTAGAATTAAAGAAGCAAATTCCTTCTGCATCTTTACATGCTTTACAGTCATGAAATCCACAATATCCACAATATGGAATCCCAATTGTTTTTAATTTTGTTCCTATAATTACAACCTGGTGGCTATCTTTCAGATTATTAGCATCTCTAAGAAACGTATTTCTCATTGTCCCCACCTTCTCCTCTTCAGCAATTCTTCTCATCTCATCAATTACCATTTCTTTCTGCTCTTCACTTAGAATTAGAGTTTCAATATTATCAATCCCCTTTGCTTTTGGAGCTGTTCTTGCACTTGCACACATTATCTCAGCAACTTTTTTTACTGCATTTATTTCCCATTCTCTCTCATTTCTCATTTTTTAATATCCTTTCTATTATAAAGATGGATAATTCTTTTCTACCCAATTCTTTATTTTTTTATAAAATCTCTTAGCTTCATAAATAAGTTCTTTCACTTCCTTTTCAGAAATTTTACCTGCTATATCATAGTCTACAATATTTCTTTTAATTCGGCAGGAATCAAAATAATCTACTAATTCTTCATAATCTTTTCCTAATATAATTTTAATAGATTGAAATACAGTATAATGATGTCCCCATCCAGAAGGTCTATAGCCCTTACAATATAGAATAATTGTTGCTGTTTGTAAAACTGCATTATAGGCTGTAGAGAATCTTCTATCAAGAGAAAGTATTTTGATATTAGCATCAGAAATATCCCTTTTTATAATTTTAAAAAGAGCTGTAATCTCTCCTCTAGACGTTTTATGTTTTTTAAGTCTTCCCTGAGCTAATAATTGTTTTAAAGTCAATTTCCTTTCCCATAATAAATATTTTTGGTTCTTTTAAAATAGACATTATAAAGTGATTTTTATTCTTTATTTCTTTCTTGAACTCCTGGAGAGAATATAAAGAAAAGTTTATTTCGCGATTAAATTCGGACTTTAATTTACTTAAATATGAAGATAGTTTGCGACTGGTAATATTACCTACAACAAATAAATCAATATCACTTGTAATATTTTCCTGATTTTTAGCATATGAGCCATATATAAAAGCAAAATTTATTTTTTCTCTCTCTTTTAAGCTTTCTCTTAAGGCTTTACCAATTCCATATGTTTTTAGAAAGATTGATTTTAATTCTAAGAAAATTGGAAAATCCCTATTAACTTGATAATAATTTCTATTTCCACTTATTCTTTTTTCCAATAATCCTAACTCAACCATCCTTACCAATTCTCTTTGAATCGCTCTAATAGGTAATTTTGTGTGTTGTTCTAACTCTCTTTGATAATAACTTGTTGTTGGATTCAGTAAAAAAAATTTAAGAATTTTTACTCTTGCCTGAGAAGAAAATAGTAATTTTAACATAATAGCCTCGATATATACTTTTTGTAGTCAATTATATACAATTAGTAGTCATTTGTCAAATGATTTTTTCTAAGTTAACAATTCTATCTTTATTTAATAATTTTATTTCCAAGGCTTAATGATAACTTTGTAAGCTTTTCTATTTATAATTAACTCAACTGCTTTGCCAAATTCTTCTAATGGCAATCTATGGGTTATGAGATTTTTAACATTAATATCTTTATCAGAAATTAGTTCTAAAGCTTGAGATAAATGTTTTGGGGATGAAGAATAGCTTCCAATTATAGATATTTCTCTTCTATATAGTGTATTGATATTTATCTCTACACCTTTCTTATTATCAGTCCCAGCAAAAATTATTATTCCCCCCCCATCTCTGATGTAATCAATACATTGGTTCAAGATTTCTTTATTTACTACAGTTAAAATTACTATATCAGCTCCAACTCCCTTAGTAATATCCATAATTTTTTCTGTAACATTTTCTTTGGTTGGATTGAAAACTAAATCAAATCCAGAATTTTTGGCAAAATCTACTCTATTTGTGTCAATTTCAATCCCTATAGGAATAGCTTTTTTATTTCTTATCAGTTGATTAAATAACAATCCCATTGTTCCTAATCCTACAATTACAACAGAATCTTTTTGAAGCAGATTAATTTTTCCTAATGAGTATAAGCAACATGCTAATGGTTCAGAAAAGCTCGCTTCTTCATAAGATATATTATTATTTATCTTTAATGTTCCAACAGAAATATTTTCTTTTGGTACTTTAATATATTGAGAAAAACCTCCTGGATGAATGTTTGTTAATTTGAATTGCTTGCACATTGAATAGTTTTTATGCTTGCAATATTGGCAATCAAAACAGGGAATATGGTGAGTAACAACAACTCTATCACCAACCTCAAAATCTTTTACACCTGACCCAATCTCAACAACATCACCAGCAATTTCATGACCTAACACAATTGGTTTTTTAACATTATCATCAAAAATCTTTTTTATATCTGAACCACAAATACCACAGGCCATTACTTTGACTAAAATCTCATCCTTATCTATTTCAGGCTTTGGGACTTCATCTATTAAAAACTTTTTAGAGGAATAACAAACCGCTGCTTTCATTTTTATTTAGAAATTTTAAGCTAACTTTTTTTGATTATACTACCACATTTAATTTTAGTATATAAAAATATTTATATAGTTTTTATTTGACTTTTATTTTAAAAGTAGATAAAATTAATGTACAAATGTGAATAAATTGCACATTTGTGAAATATTTAAAAGTTAATTAATAGATAAATAAGAAATTTTAATAGAAATTGTATTATAAATTTCGAAAAATTTACTCAAAGCAGATTACAAGTTATGGATAAAGAGGAACTTTTAATAGAAATTGCAACTTTGTATTATTATGATGGCTTAACTCAGAGAGAGATAGCAAAAAGATTTGGTATTTCTCGCTCAAACGTGTCTAGATTACTTACAGAAGCAAGACGAAGAGGGATTGTGGAGATAAAAGTAAAACAAAAAATCCAATTAGATTACGATCTGCAAAAAGAGATTGCAAATATGTTTCATCTTAAAGATGCAAGAATATTAAAATCTTCAAGACTCAATTATAAAGAAATGCTAAAAAAATTAGGTGCTATTGCTACAGGATATTTGAAAACTATTTTAGGAAAAGTTTCTATAATTGGGATGAGTTGGGGAACTGCTATCTATGAAATAGTGAATGCATTTGAACCGGAAGTTTATAAAGACATAGAAGTTATCCAGATGATAGGTGGAATAGGGGCTGAAAATCCAGATATAGATGGAACTGAACTTGCCAGAAGATTAGCAGAAAAAGTGGGAGGAAGATATAGATATCTTCATGCTCCTTTAATTGTTGAGAGTGCTGACATTAAAAGGGCTATGATGCAAGAGAGAAATGTTAAAGGCACATTGGAAAGAGTGAAGAAAGCAGACATTGCAATTGTAGGAATTGGTTCAACAAATCCCAACGTATCCAGTCTTATACGTGCTGGTTATTTAAATAAAAAGGAGCTAAGTGAAATTAAGAAACTTGGAGCTATAGGAGATGTTTGTGCCAAGCATTTTGATATATATGGTAATCTTTGCCAGATAGATTTAAATGAAAGAGTAATAGGAATAAATATAGAAGAATTAAAAAAAATTAATTATGTAATTGGTATTGCAGGAGGAAAAGTTAAGGCATCAGCAATTTTAGGGGTTCTAAGAGGTAGTTACATAAATGTTTTAATCTCTGATGACCAGGCAATTAGTGAAGTTTTAAAATTAAATGATAAATACCCTTATAAGAACGGATAATTTTTTTAAGATTAAATAATTATCATTTAGATTAAATAATTATTACTAAATTAAGACAAAATAATTACTACTAAAAATTACTAAAAAGTTTGTTTACTCAAGTTATTTTAAAGAATTTGAACAATTATTATTTAAAAGTTTGCTATGAAAAAGATGTAAAACTGCGTGAAAAGTAATATTTTAAAAATTGGAGATTTAAATGAAATTTACTCCTGAAAAGCTAATAGACATGCTTATCAAGATGTATAAAATCAGATTTTTTGAAGAAAAGGTTGATTATCTTTTTGCTCTTGGTCTTGTTCATGGTACTATGCACCTCTCAATTGGACAGGAAGCAGTGGCAGTAGGAGCAATTTCCACATTAAAACCTGATGATTATATACTTAGTACACATAGAGGTCATGGACATTGTATTGCTAAAGGTGCTGACATTAATCTTATGATGGCTGAATTTTTGGGGAAAGAGACAGGTTATTGCAGAGGAAGGGGTGGTTCTATGCATATAGCAGATGTTGAGAAGGGTAATTTAGGAGCAACTGGAGTTGTTGGGGGAGGAATACCAATTGCATCAGGAGTTGGTTTAAGTATAAAGATGAGGAAAACTGGACAAGTCGTCATATGTTTTTTTGGTGATGGAGCAGCAAATCAGGGGGCTTTTCATGAGTCATTAAATCTGGCAGCTATTTGGAAACTTCCAGTAATATTTCTTTGTGAAAACAATATGTATGGCATGTCTATGTCTGTGGAAAAAGCTTTTGCGATAGAGAATATAGCGAAAAGAGCTGGTTCTTATGGATTTCCTGGAGAAGTAGTGGATGGTAATTATGTGTTGGCAGTATATAAAGTTGTATTAAAAGCTGTAGAAAGAGCAAGAAAAGGAAAAGGTCCTTCACTGATAGAGTGTAAAACTTATAGATGGAAGGGTCATTCAAAAAGTGATCAAAATCTTTACCGTTCAAAAGAAGAGATTGAATCCTGGAAGATGAAATGTCCTATAAAAAGATTTAAGGAAAAACTAATTGCTGAAAAAATTATCACAAATGAAGAGATAAAAATCATAGAAGAAAATGCAAAAAATATTATAGAAAAAGCAGTGGATTTTGCAAAGAACAGTCCAGAACCGTCTGTTGAAGAAATCTTTGATGGCGTTTATTCATAAAAATGTTTTCAACAATTTTATTTAATTAAAATATTTGTCTTGATTAAGAAATATTTAAGGGAGTAAATTCATAATGAGAGAGATAACATATGCAGAGGCGATAAGGGAAGCACTTCGTCAAGAGATGAGAAAAGATAAAAATGTTTTTCTAATTGGTGAGGATCTCGGGATTTATGGAGGTGCATTTGGAGTGACATATGGATTATTAGATGAATTTGGAGAAGAAAGAGTAAGAGATACACCTATTTCTGAAGCAGCAATTGCTGGTGCTGCTTTAGGTGCTGCTATAACTGGAATGAGACCTGTAGCTGAAATAATGTTCATGGATTTTACTACTATAGCAATGGAGCAGATAGTAAATCAAGCTGCAAAGATAAAGTTCATGTTTGGTGGAAAAGCAAAAGTTCCCATGGTAGTAAGAACTCCTGCAGGATCAGGAACTGGAGCTGCAGCACAGCACTCCCAGAGTTTAGAAGCCTGGTTTACACATGTTCCTGGATTAAAAGTTGTAATGCCGAGTACTCCATATGATGCAAAAGGGCTATTAATTTCTTCAATAAGAGATAATAATCCTATAATTTTTATTGAACATAAGTTACTTTATAAAACAACTGGGGAAGTTCCTGAAGAAGAATATGAGATTCCATTAGGAGTAGCAGATATAAAAAGAAAAGGTGAGGATTTAACAATTGTCGCTACTTCAATAATGGTTCAAAGAGCAATTTCTGCATCAAAAGAATTGGAAAAGGATGGAATAAGTGTTGAAATAGTGGATCCAAGAACATTAAAGCCTTATGATAAAAAAACAATAATCGAATCCGTTAAAAAAACAGGAAAAGTAATAGCTGTTCATGAAGCATGTAAAACAGGTGGATTTGGTGCTGAAATCGCTGCAATGATTTCGGAAAGTGAAGCATTTGATTATTTAGATGCTCCAATAAAAAGACTAGGCGGATTGGATATTCCAATACCGTATAACAGAAATCTTGAAAGGCATGCTGTTCCTCAAGTTGAAGATATTATAAATGCAGCAAAAGAATTAATTTATAGATAAGTTATATAAAATTTTATGTAGGGCAAGGCTTTAGCCTTGCATAAATGCAACCCTAAAGGGTTGCCATACAAATTAAATTATATTATTAATTTAGTTAATTATACATTTTTTTAATATATTTTATTGAGGTGTTGTTATATGTATGAAGTTATAATGCCAAAGTTAGGAATGACTATGGAAAAGGGTTTAATAGAAAGATGGTTGAAGAAGGAAGGAGATTATGTAGAAAAGGGTGAACCCCTACTTGAAGTTATGACTGATAAAGTAACTATTGAAGTTGAGTCGTTCCACAATGGATATTTAAAAAAGATATTGGCAAAAGAGGGAGAAGAGATTCCAGTTACAGAAGTAATTGCATATATAGGTGAAAAAGATGAAAAGATATCAGAGGAAATTATTAAGGGAATGATTAAAGAAAAAGGTGAAGAAAAAATTGAAATAAAAAGGAGAGAGGAAGAGAAAGTTTTAATTGAAGAGAAACCAAAATATAAGGTAGAAGAGGAAATACAGATTGAAAAAATACTAAAATATGGGAAAGAGGAGGAAATAGAAAAGGCAAAGGTCAAGAAAATTTTAGCATCACCTCTTGCTAAAAGATTAGCAAGGCAAATGAAAGTAGACCTATCTAAAGTAACAGGCACAGGTCCTGGTGGTAGAATTGTAAAAGCAGATGTATTAAAAGCAGCTAAAGAGGTTAAAATGAGAGAAGCTGAAATAAAAGAGAAAGAAAAAATTGAGATTGAAAGGGAAATTATTAAGAAGCGAATAACTCCTGAAATTTTAGAAACAATTCCTCTAAAAGGTATAAGGAAAACTATTGCTGAGAGAATGTATAAAAGCATAAGTGAAATTCCCCATTTTACTCTTTATGTTGAAATTGATATAAGTAATCTAGAGAGTTTAAAAGATAAGTTAAATAAAGAAATAGAGGGAAAAAAGATTTCATATACTGATTTAATAGTTAAAGCAACAGCACTATCATTAGAGAAATACCCAATTTTAAATTCTACTCTAAAGGATGATAAAGTAATTATTTTTAAAGATATTAATGTTGGTCTTGCTACTTCTATGAAAGATGGTTTAATTGTTCCAGTAATCTTTAATGCAAATAAATTATCATTAGAGGAAATTGCTGATAAAAGGGTTGATCTTGTAAATCGTGCAGGGGAAAATAAACTTGAACTCGATGACGTATCAGGTTCAACATTTACTATTACAAATTTAGGGATGTTTGAAATAGATTATTTTTCTCCTATAATAAATTTTCCTGAAGCAGGTATATTATCAGTTGGAGCAATAACAAAAAAACCAATTGTAGATAAAGAGGGAAAGATTACAGCAGAACCAATGATGAAATTGGGATTAACTTTGGATCACAGGGTATTAGATGGTGTGACAGGAGCAAAATTTCTACAATATTTACGAAAAATTCTTCAAGAGCCTAATAAATTAGTTTAAATAATCTTCTCCTGCTATAATTATGGGGAAAGTGCTTGTCGGTTTTCAAATCTTTGAATTATTAAATTAAATATTTTATTAGACCAAATATTTGAGGTGAATTTATGACTAAAAAAACCAAAACTATTTTACATTGTATTGAATGCGGAGAAGAAACAACCCATACAATAAATTATCTTGGAGATCATATAAGAGGTATACAATGTGATAAATGTAATAGTAAAGTTGAATTGGATAGAAGAGAACTGATGACAGTTTTTACAGAGGATTTTATAGATAGGGTTTTAACAAAACCAAAAAGACTAACAGTAGAACTTGTTAAAGTTATCGCCCCGCTAATACCCTTTCTGCCAAAAAGATTAATGAAAGAACCCAGGAAAGTTCTAAAAGATGTTTTTAGAGCAGTAAAAGGGGAGAATGAAAAGGAAGCTACAGAAAAAAAGTAAGGAAATAATGTGAACTTTGAGTAGATATATTTCCCTGTTTATTTATCCTCTCTTCTGGTGAGAGCATGTAGGTAGAGGTGGAAAGTGCAGATACTTAAATTTAAAGGGTACTTTTAAATTCTTTTATAATATTTTTCTTCAATGTCTTCATATCTATTTCTTTATTTAATACCTCTTTCATTGAAGTTATATCAACATCTTTTATTCCACAAGGAATTATGTAGGAAAAGGGGGTCAAATCATTATTAACATTTAGTGCAAAACCATGAGTGGTTATCCATTTTCTAATCCTGACTCCTATAGATGAGATCTTTTTGTTCTTAACCCAAACTCCAATCAATCTTGGAATTATTTCTGCTTTTATTCCATACTCATTTAAGACCTTTATGAGCACCTCTTCTAAACTTTTTACATACCACTTGACATCCTTTTTATAATATCTGAGATTTAAAACAGGATATCCAACCAATTGTCCTGGTCCATGATATGTAACATCTCCTCCCCTATCAGTATGGTATACTGAAACCCCTTTATTTTTTAATGCATCTTCATTAAACAAAATATTTAAATTATTTCCACTTTTTCCAATAGTTATTACAGGATAATGCTCAAGAAGCAGAAGAAAATCAGTTTTAGAATTAAGTGATTTCTCTTCATAAAGTTTTTGGAGTTTTAAACCTTCTTTATATTCAACTAATTTTTTAAAATCTATAACCTTAAGCTCTCTCATAATATTTTAGTATTTTATATCACAATTATTGTACAATTTTCCTTATGAGGTTATATTATATTTGTTATTGTAAATTTTGGTTTAATTTTTTTATTCCATTTTTTAATATTTTAATAAAAACATGTCTTTTTTTAAACTTTTTAAAGTTTTATATAAAGTTAAAAGAGCAGTTTTGTCACTGCTCTTTTCATGTTAATACATAAGTTCTAAAACTTATTTTATGTGATACTTTTTTGTTCTATCTCTTTCATTGGTTTCTTAAAGTCGCGTTATTGGCAACAACCGCTTTCTTTCTCGTCACGCATTACTTTTCGCACTTTCTCGACCAGCTCTTTAGAAATCTCTGTCAGGTTGTGTACATTTTTTGCATGTTCTGCTACCTTCTGTAGAACCTCTTCTTCTGTTTCAGCACGGACTACACCATCGCAGTCCATACCAACGTCTCTACAATATACAACTTTCCCCATTTTTAACCTCCTAAAATAGTTTAAATAGTTTAATATAAC
>JAUWOM010000014.1 GCA_030612085.1 Actinomycetes bacterium | reverse complement strand
AAACGAAGTATTTCGGTTATTTTAAGTTAGCTGACATTGGTCTATTTTATAAGGCTACAGGCTTATATGTTGACTATATAAGTGTGGGGGCTTATAATTAAAATGCGTTAGGAGAATATGTGTTATGAAAAATCATAAACTTTATGCAGTTTTAACTGGAGATATAGTTGGTTCATCGAAACTCAAAGCTAGTCAGCGTAGTCATTTATTATCAGTGTTTAAATCCACGTTTAACACAATAGAAAATATTCTGCCTGGTTGAAAATGTCTGGTTGAAGTAATCTTTATCAGTATTTTTTTATTAGATTTTCTATTTCTTTATGGAAAATCTCATGAAATATCTGTCGTATTAGATATACTTTTATGTTTATTTTTTATTTTGCCATTTTATATTTCTATTAAAATTCTTAGTTAGTATAGCAGGTGTTATAGTATTATTTATAAGGAAAAAGTGAGAAAGGAGAAAATTATGAATTTATCAAAAAAGAGCAACGAAAAACTAAGTAATCCTTCTTTTACATTAAAAGCTATTTTTTGGGCATTAGTAGTAGTTTTTGTTTTTATATTGGGTTATTTTGTGATTCCAGCATTTAGAACACGTGAGTTTTTTAGATTTGTAAGTGCCTTTGGAGTAATTTTCTTTTTATTAGGTATAGCTCTAATATTTTTTACTATAAGAGAAAAAATAAAAGGATTACTTAAAAAGTTTTTAATTTTAACAGGAGCTTCTGCTGCAGGATCTTTAGTTAGTGTCTTTTTACACAATGCAATCTATGCGCTTTTTATTGTATTATTTGGAGGAGATTTTTGGGAAAGAACTGGTTTAGGGGATGAGCCCTTTTTCTTTATATTAGCATTAATTATATGTCCAATAGCATTTTTAGTTGGTGTAATAGGTAGTATAGTATTATTTATTAAGAAAAAACAATTATAAGGTGAGTATCAATATAAACAATAATCCCAAATAACTGCTAGTTTGTTTTTCCTTCAAGCCATTCCCTCAAATGTCTTTGCTTCCAGATAACCATTGGATGTCTTTTTAACTTTCGGACATCCAGTAAGGTTCCAAAAAGTAGTTCAGGCTTAAACTTTGCTTTGAAGAAGCTTTTAACATATTCTTTTTCCTCGGAAAGATAATTGAAAACTTCTTTTAGGAATGGTTTTACATAATTCATCATTTCTTTCAGGTTGGGCATTTCATCTTTTCTAAGTAAAGGCCACAAATTTTCTTTTATATCCTGATCAGTTATTTCATTTACATTTTCGGGTTTATATTCTCGAAAATCTTTCCTTGATAAGCAACCAAAGAAAATAAATAATTTCCTGAGAATTTTTCTATTGATAGAAATTTTTTCTTTCTGTAAATTGTAAATATCGTAAAGATCTCTTGGGGCAAGACGATCTATTAGAGCAAGACTTTTACCTGCAAAAAGTTCTTCAGCCCTGAGTACTGCAATCTTTGCATTGGTTATTCCAAAAGGAGTTGTTAGTTTCTGTTTTTCAGTACCCAGAAGTGCCAATCGCTGAAGGAAATTTATTTCAATCTTAATTCTGTCAATATTTCCCGAGGAATTTTCATATTTTAGGTAATATCTTTGTGAGCCATATTCAAATTCAGGCTTGAATTCATATTTTTTGAATTTGAATAAATTTTCTCAAGCTTTTTCTATGTTTGGACGCGCAATGTCCTTCTCTTCTTTTTCCAATTTACCTATAAAGTTAAAATCAATGTCTACTGAGAGACGAGGATACTGAAAATATATAAAATTTATTGCTGTTCCACCTTTGAGTACAAGACTATTTTTTAGTTGAGGATGATTATTAATCTCCTCAATCAGGTCACATAATCTATATACCTTTTCTAAAGTATCACAATGAAATTTTGTTTTACTGGAGAATCTCTCAAAATATTCTTTTGATTTTTCCAATTTGCTAACCAATTATTGCTCCTTTATTAAGCTTTCTAATCTCACAGGAACAATTAAATTCCATTCTTTATTTAGTTGATTTTTTTCCTTCCTTGAAGTCAGATAATATATCTTTTTACTCAAATTGGCTTTCATCTTTGATTTCACTTTCTCGGGAAAATTCCATTTTTTTGTAAAATAGGAAAGGATAAATCCAACTTTCCCATAGAGCACTTTTTTTTGGTATATTTTCAAATACTTTAATATCTTTTTAAAATCTACATAAGGAAACATCTCTATACTTTTGAAATACTCTTCAACTCCTCCAGAATATTTCAAGCGAGATATTCCATCTATAAGCGTTCTTTCCCGATCGCTTACGAATAGTTTTTGTCCTTCGCGAAGTAAAAAAGTTTTGCCAAAACTTGTCTTTCCTTTCACAGAGCGATACTCTATCCCCTGAAATTTGAAAGAACGAAAACTTCTTTCAGTTATTATATACACTATCTTTGACGGAGAATAAGCTGCTCCATGAAGTTCTAATGCTGCATGATATCCTATTAGAGAGTTCTTAGAAATTTTACTTGCTACAAGAAACTTATCTACAACATACTCCTCTATGCTGTTTCCCTGAGGAATTATATAGTATAGCCCTGGCTTTACCTTTCCAAAATAGCCAGAGTTAAGTAAATCGTTTAACCTCTTACGGAGATAATTTTCACTGTATTCTCTCCCGAATTTTTCTTTAAATTCTGAGAATGTAAATATTTTTTTGGAATAAAGTTCTCTGTAAAATTTTGGAAGTGACATTTTACTACCCCTTTTTTACAAATTTTTACTATTTAATAGTATAAAATTACGACAAGGTGGTATTTTTATATACCTTTTACTTCCACTTTTTATCTATTTAGTACTATTTAATAGTATAATATAGTACTTTTTTGGTAATTCATCAAGTTTTTATTTCTTTGTGTTATTATTTCTTTGGCAAATGGAATGCTTTAATATCTAATTAAAATGTATTATTAACATTTATGTTATCTTTACTATATGGTGTGGAGTAGATTTTTGGGAAAGAACTGGTTTATGAGATTAACCAAAACATAAAATTATTTATATACATCTTTTCCGTAACTTGTTCTAAGAACCAGTACTCCAGCGACTGTTTTTACATAAATTACTCTATAAACACCAATTCTGTATCGGTAAAATCCTTGAAATTTACCTTTGAGTAGTTCTCCTTTGTTTGGTTTTTTTCCCAAATCACTTTCTATCTTATTTAGAATTCTCTTAACTTCCAGCTTAGGTATCTTTTTTAAATCACGTTTAACAGAAGCTTTATAAAGAATCTTATAAGCCAAGCCTACTCCTTAACTCAGAACTTTCAATTATTTTATCATCTTTATTAAGAAGTCTATCAAGAGCTATCTGATAATCACTATATTCTTCTAAATAAGTTGCAATAGCTTCACGAATTAAAAAACTTTTTGACCTTTCCATAGACTTAGCCATACTTTTTAGCTCTTTAGCTAATTTTTCAGGTAATCTAATTGAAATAGTATACATTTTATATCCTTTCTTTCTTTAAAATTGTAATATATTTATATCATAGTATTACAAATATGTCAATATAATACACTGATATAATGACTTAGAAACAAGGAGTTAGGGGAGGTTAGCATCAAACCTGTGAGAGGTGATTGTTATTAAAATAAATAGTGATTTACCTTGATAATCAAAATACTTGTCAAAGATGATTTATATAACTTTGTTCATTATCAAGAAAAAATTGTGAAAAATCTGTAATAATTACTTAAGGGTTTCTTTTACAGCACCTATTATCCTTTAAATAAGGATAAATATTGTTATTTTTATCCTTGATAGAAGTATAAGATTCCACAAAATATAGTGAAAATAATTTACAAGCCATTTCTAAAAGTATACACTTTTTGTATACTATGAGAAATGAGTTTGAGTTTAACAGTAAAAAAATTATTTCAATAGCAGAAAAACTGCCTTATTTAAGGGTGATCAATATCAATTCCTGTATCCGGTATAGCTAATAATTCTTACTGGGATTATAACCATACTATATTAGATTTTATTTTCAATTAAGGAAACAAAAATTTTCCTTTTTGCATTTATGTTGACGCAGAAAGACACCGACGATTTCCACACCAGTCCGCTGGAGGTGGGCAGAGCAGAAATTCATCCAGTCAGAAGCGTGAAGCGCTGCAATGCTTTTAAAATCTCTTTATCATTTTATTTCAAATATAATAACCTCACTGCGTTTAAAATAACAACAAGAGAACTGATTTGGTGAAATACAGCACCACCGATCATGTGAATAATTCCGAAACTTACTAAAACGAACATTAAAAAATTAAATCCCAAAGCAAAAGTTAGATTTTGTTTAATTACTGCCGCTGCTTTCCGGCCTAGTTTTATAACTTCTGGAATCTTAGTTAAATCATCTTTCATCAAAGCAATATCCCCACTTTCAAGAGCAATTTCGGTACCTGAACCCATAGCAATACCAACATCAGCCTGAACTAAAGATGGAGCATCATTGATTCCGTCGCCAATCATAATAACTTTTTTGCCTGAATTTTGAATTTCTTTTATCATCTCAACTTTATCTTGAGGCAACATTTCAGCAAAATATTTATCTATTCCTAAATCCTTGGAAATGTTTCGAGCAATAGTTTTATTATCTCCTGTCATCATCCAGATAGTCTTAATTCCTAGGTTTTTTAAATTACCAATTGTAATTTTTGCCCCCTCTCTTAATTCGTCACTTAAACAAATTACTCCGCAGGCTTCTTCGTTGTGGGCAACAATAACTACTGTATGCTCCTTGTGTTCTTCAGTTTGGATATAAGAAGCGATATTTGGAGGTAAATTGATTTTATGTTCTTGTATCAGAGCTAGGTTTCCTAAATAAAAAGTGCTGTGATTATATTTTCCAATTATCCCTTTTCCTTTAACTATCTCGATGCTTTGAGGCTCTTTTGGCTGAATACCTAATTCTTTGGCTTTTAGTAAAATAGCTTGGGCTAGATGATGTTCTGATTTTGTTTCTAAGCCAGCAGCCAGTTCAATTATCTCTTTTTCACTGTGATCTCTAAATCTTTTTATTTCTAATACCCGAGGTTTGCCCCAAGTTAAAGTACCAGTTTTATCGAAAATGACTGTATCGATTTTCCCTAGGTTTTCTAAATACTCTCCACTCTTAATTAAAATTCCTCTTTTTGCTCCTCGGCCAATACCGGCCACAACGGCGACAGGGGTGGCAATAACAAAAGCACAAGGGCAAGCAACAATCAAGATAGTTATGGCTCGCAAAATATCAGAGGTAGCTAGTCCTATTAGTAGAGCAGTAAAAAGAACGCCAGGTACAAAATATTTAGCAAATTTATCGGCTAATCTCTGAATTGGGGCCTTTTTACTCTGGGCTTCTTGGACTAATTTTTGAATGCGTGATAGTGTAGTATCTTTCCCTACTTGAGTGGCCTTGATCTCAAAATAAGAGCCATCAGAAATAGAACCAGCAAAAACTTTCTCAGTTTTGTGTTTAATAACAGGCATCGATTCTCCGGTAATAACTGATTGATCAATCTGAGCTTCATCAGTTAAAAGTTTTCCATCAACCCCTACCTGTTCTCCAGGTTTAACAATGACTAAATCATTCACCCTCACTTCTTTGATAGGAACTATTATTTCTTTTCCATCTCTCTTGACAGTCGCTTTTTTAGGAGCCAGTTCTATTATTTTTTTAATGGCTTGACTAGTTTTACTTACGGTAAAATTTTCTAAGAATTCACCCAAAAGCATAATGAAGATAATAGTGGCAGCCTCTTTGTGAGCATCAACAAAAAGAGCAGCTATAACAGCAATGGAAACTAAAACATTAACATTAAGGTTTTTGGACAACAGTGTATTAATAGCATTTTTAAGAATTGGCCACCAGCCAATAGCAATAGCCAAAACAGCGAAGAAATCCTCTAAATATCGCCAGTGGAGAGGAATGAAATCCATCTGCCATTTAAAATAACCTGAGAGCCAAGAAAATAACAAAAGCAGACCTACTAAAATTACTCGAAGAACAGGAATATAGTTAGTTTTTAACCGGTTTTCTGGCTCTTCTATTCCATATTCTAATTCTTTGACTCTCTTCTTTATTTTTTCCAGATCAATTTGGCTTTTATCATATTTCACCTTCGCCTGGCCATTAATAAAACTCACATTTACTTTAGCTACCCCATTTAATCTTTTAAGAGCATTCTCAATATCCTGAGCGCAAGAAACACAATGCATTCCTTTTATTTTTAAGATGGTTTTTGAAATTTTGGTATTCATGAAAGTTATTTTATTAGATAATCCACAGAAACATCAAGTGCTTTAGCTATCTTTTAGAGCGTTTCAATGGTTAGATTAGTGATTCCACCCGACTCAAGTTTTATTACTAAATGCTTTCGCTGTTCAAATAAAAAGGACATTAGAAGCAATTTGTGATAATTGTAGTGTAAAATAAGGAGTTCTTAAAAATCGCTTAGATGAAATTGTAAAATTAAATAATTTTTCAAATTATTTTTACGACTTATTTTTATTAATACATAAAAGTTATTTCATGTTTTTTCTTTTAAAAATTATAAAAATAAATAATTTTATCGTTTAAATAAGGAAAAAAATAATGAATTTTATCCTAGACAAAAGTATAAAGTTATATTTGATATAATATTTACATTTTACATTTCTTATTCAAATATTTTTAGTATTTTGTAAATGTCTAATAATAAAAAAGATTTCGCTCTTGCATATGTAAACAAAAATAATTAGAATTGTGAAAGATGATTATAAACGATATTTGCAATCTTTTTTATTAATAAAGATATTAAGGTCTTATAATGAATAAATTATCTTCTCTAATAAAAATTAAAGTACTTATCTTACTTTTTGTAATAATATTTACTGGATGTGCTAGAAAAGGAGTTAATGGTACTTTTATTCAGATCAAAGGTTCAGATACAGAGGTTAATCTCGTCCAGAGATTAGCAGAGGAATTTATGAAGGAGCATCAAGTTTATATTGCAGTTACAGGTGGAGGGTCTGGTACAGGAATTGCTTCCTTAATTAATAAGCAAACGGATATAGCAAATTCCTCTCGAGCTATGAAAGATGAGGAAATAAATTTAGCAAAGGATAATGATGTTAATCCAATAGCTATTGTTGTTGCTTTGGATGGATTAGCGTTAATTGTTCATGAAAGTCTTCCTGTAAAGTCTTTAACACTTGATGAAATTGGAAAGATTTATAGAGGAGAAATTAATAATTGGGAAGAGGTTGGAGGTTCTGATCTTGAAATTTCAATGTATGGTAGACAAAGTAATTCTGGTACTTATATATACTTCAGGGACAATGTATTAAAAGGAGATTATTCTCCTAAAGTTAGAAGAATGAATGGAACATCTCAAATTTTAGAAGCAGTCAGAAGAGATAAAGCTGGGATCGGGTATGTAGGGATTGGTTATATTATTGATGATCAGGGAGATGTTAAATCAGGAATAAATTCTTTAAAGATTGCAGAGGATGAAAATTCACCTGCTATCTCACCTTTAGAACCAGAGAATGTCGTGTCGGGACTTTATTCTATTGTTAGACCACTATATCAATATACGGATGGTTTGCCAGAAGGGAATTTACTGATTTTCATACTTTTTGAATTAAGTGATAGAGGACAGGAGATAGTTGTAATGGAGGGTTACTATCCTGTATCCTCTGCATATATGGAAATGAATGAAAAGTTGGGGATAAAAGGGAATGAATTTGAAAAAAATTAAAGAGAAAGCTATATATGTTTTCTTTTTTTTAACAGGAATATTAGCAGTTATTATCCTATTAGGTATATTTTTAATGCTTCTTATAAATGGATTGCAGGCATTTAAAGATGTGAAACTTCTTGATTTTTTCTTTGGAACTGTTTGGAATCCTTCTGCTTATGGAGAATCTTCTTATGGTATTTTATCTATGGTTGTAAGCACTTTTATGGTTACTTTAGGTGCTATGATGATTGCAGTGCCACTTGGTATTGGTACTGCAGCTTATATTGCTGAAATTGCAAATCAAAGGGTAGGAGATGTCTTAAGATCAATTATTGGAATTTTAGCAGGGATTCCATCTGTGGTTATTGGTTTTATTGGAATTGTATTAGTTGGACCTTTCATTGCTAAGGTATTTAATTTATCATCAGGATTAAATGCATTAAATGGTTCTATACTTTTAGCTGTTATGTCACTACCAACAATAATCAGTATTTCAGAGGGAGCAATTCGGAAAATTCCAAAGGATTTTAAAATAGCATCTTATGCTTTAGGAGCAAACAGATGGACAACTTTAATTAGAGTTACTATCCCAGCTGCTTTTTCAGGAATTATAGTATCTATTATGCTGGGAATAGGTAGAGCAATTGGAGAAACAATGACAGTTTTAATGGCTACTGGGAATGCACCTGCAATGCCACATAGCTTTTTTGATTCCGTAAGCACTATGACAGCTACCATAGCTATTGAGATGGGAGAGGTTCCTTATGGAACAACTCATTATTATGCACTATTTGCAGTAGGTGCAGTTCTTTTTATTGTAAGTCTTGGTGTGAATTTAATTGCAGAATTAGTAACTGCTAAATATCAAGGTAGGAGAACATGAAATTTTATATATACAAAGATATATTTAATTTTTTAAGATTGTAAGAGAATTATAAGGGATAGGGTATGAAATTCAATAGAATTAAAGAGATAATAGGCTTTGGATTGCTTATACTTTCCGCTGTTTTAGTTGTTTTAATTTTAGGTATTATTATCTTTGATATTGCTATAAAGGGATTCGGAGCAATCAGCTGGGGATTTTTAATAGATTTTCCTAAAGAAGGAATGACTAAAGGAGGGATATTTCCAGCAATTATGGGAACAATATTTGTGACGCTTATAACTACACTTTTTTCAATCCCTTTAGGTGTTTCTGCAGCTATATATTTAAGTGAATATGCAATAGAAGGGAGACTTACTCGTATTGTTAGAGCTGCAATTAGAAATTTAGCGGGGATTCCTTCAATTATTTATGGTTTATTTGGTGTAGCAATATTTGTACAAGGCTTAAATTTTGGTACATCAGTATTGTCCTCAGGACTCACTTTGGGACTTTTAACATTGCCCTGGATAATTGCTACTTCTGAAGAAGCTTTAAAGACAGTACCCCAATCATACAGGGTGGGAGCTTTGGCTTTAGGTGCAACAAAATGGCAAGCTATTCGTTCAAATGTTCTTCCTTATGCTTTTCCAGGTATATTAACAAGCAGTATTTTAGGACTTTCACGAGCTGCAGGGGAGACTGCTCCAATTCTTTTTACTGGTGTTGCTTTCTTCATTCCTGGATTACCTGGCTCAGTTTTTGACCAGTTCATGGCTCTCCCATATCATATATATATTTTATCTACACAGCATCATGCTATTGATCAAGTGAGACCATTAGCTTATGGCACAACTTTAGTATTGATAGCAATAGTATTTTTGTTAAACTTAGCCGCTATTATAGTGAGATATAGATTTAAAAAGAAATATTATATTTAGTTTACATAACATAATTTAAGTATAAAATAATTCTAAAATTAAAGTCTTTACTTAAAATAAAACTTAGGAAAAAATTAAACTATTATCATTGCGAGGAGTGAAATACTGGTTTGTCATTGCGAATGTGGTTCAGTCTGTCATTGCGAGGAGCGTTAGCGACGTGGCAATCTCTAAAAAGATAAACTGCGCAATCTCATAAGTTAAATAAGTTTATTTCATATGTATGTAATAGGAGGTTTTTAATTATATGGATAAGATTATAATGAAGGAACTGAGTTTATTCTATGGAGAGAAAAAGATTATTGATAACATAAGCTTAGATATACCTGAAAAAAAAATTACTGCAATTATTGGTCCATCCGGTTGTGGAAAAACAAGTTTACTTAGATGTGTCAATAGATTAAATGATCTTATCCCTGACTCAAGAATTGAAGGTCAAATACTTTTTAATGGAAAAGATATATATGCAGATGATGTTGATGTGGTAGAGATTAGGCGAAAAATAGGAATGATTTTCCAGAAGCCAAATCCTTTCCCTAAATCTATATTTGATAATGTTGCATTTGGTCTTAAAATAAATGGTATCAAAGATAAAAGTAAGATTTCTAAAATAGTGGAAGAAAGTTTAAAAGACAGTGGTCTATGGGGAGAAATTAAATTTCAACTTAACACTTCTGCTTTGGAACTTTCTGGGGGACAGCAACAAAGACTATGTATTGCCAGAACTTTAGCCATTGAACCTGAAGTAATTTTAATGGATGAGCCCTGTTCTGCATTGGATCCTACAAGTATGTTAAGAATAGAAGAATTAATGAAGGAATTAAAAGAACAATATACTATCATATTAGTTACTCATAATATGCAACAAGCATCAAGAGTTTCAGATTTTACTGGATTTCTCTATTTAGGTAGAATCATCGAGTTTGGAAATACAAATCAAATTTTTACAAGACCCAAGGAGAAACTTACAGAAGATTATATTAGTGGTCGCTTTGCTTAAATTAAGGAGGTAATGAATACGATGAGAGAAGTTTTTCAGGAAAAACTAAAAGAACTTGAAAAAGAGGTTATTGAGATGGGGGAGATGGTAATTATAGCAATAAATCGCTCAATTGAAGCCTTAAAGTCTCGTGATCTGGACGAAGCTAAAAATATAATAAACGATGATCTTCTCATAAATAAGAGAAGATGGGATATTGAAGAAGAATGCATTAGCCTTATATCAACTCAACAACCTGTAGCTACTGACTTAAGAGCTTTAATTACCATTTTAAATATTATTACAGAGTTAGAACGTATGGGTGATCATGCTGAGGGAATTGCCAGAGTTGTTATTATGTATGGAGATAAACCATTGATTAAACCTCTAATAGACATTCCAAGAATGGCTGAGAAAGTTACTAGTATGATAAAAAGAAGTCTTGATGCATTGGTAAATAGAGATGAAACAACAGCGAGAAAAATTTGTGATGAGGATGATGAAATAGACAATCTGCATGAACAGGTTTATCGAGAACTTATAACCTTTATGCTTGAAGATCCAAAAAAAATTACTGGTTCTACATATCTGACATGGGTATCTCGTCATTTGGAAAGAATTGCTGACCGTGTAACTAATATCTGTGAGCGAATTATTTATCTTGTAACAGGTGTTATGGAAGAAATAGACGTCTCAAAATATTAAGGATAAGGTCTTGCAATATAATATTCCTTGGAAATCAATTTTATTAGTCATATTAGAATGTCAAATTCTGTAATATTATATCTTTAATATTACATTTCTTTATTAATAAATAATTTTAGGATTTTTTTATAATATTCCTTGTTCTTTAAACCAATTAATGCTGTCTTCAATTGATTCTTTAATAGGACGAGGAGAATAGCTTAATTCTTCACTTGCCTTTTTATGACTTATAAAAGAATTACTCAGGAGAGTATTTATTGTATATTTAGTAAATATTGGCTTAATTTTTGTTAATTTATAGTATATTTCAGCAAATGTAGCTAAAATCTTAGCCAATAGTATTGGTATTATATAATGAGGAGCTTTTACCTTAGTTATATCTTCTAACATTTTCATCATATTAGAAATATTAATTCTTTGTCCTGACAAGATGTATATTTCACCACTTTTACCTTTGTCACAAACAAGAATATGTCCTACTGCAACATCTCGGACATCAACATAGTCATATGCTCCATTAATTATAAACCTGTGTTTTTTATTAACAAAATTAATAATAGTTTGACCAATTTAAGAAATTCTAAAATCATATGGTCCTATTACTCCTTTTGGACAAATTATTACTGTATCAAGACCTTTATCAACAGCTTTTAGCACTTCCAAGCTTGCTTTAGCTTTAGATCTATCATATTCACCTCGCTTATTGTAAGAATCAAATGGTTGAGATTCATCTATAATGATTCCATGTGGAGGTTCTTTTAAGGCATGTATTGAACTCGTATATAATAAGCGCTTTACTTTACACTTAAAACATGCTTTTATAACATTCTGTGTTCCTACTACATTGGTTTGGTGTATTAACTTCTCATTGCCAGATAAAATAGAGATGATAGAAGCTAAATGATATACAACATCCACATCCTTAAATGCTTTTATTAAAGAATCAAGGTTTAAAATATTACCTATAGCTATATCTACTTTTAAACCATTAAGCGAAGCAGTATCTTCGTTAGGAAGTATTAATGCTCTTACCTTTTTTCCTCTTTTTAAGAGTTCTCTAATTAATACATTCCCTATATGTCCTGTTGCACCAGTAACTAAATCCATTTTTTCTTTAAATTCTAATTAATTTGTAAAATTAATTTTTTTTATAAATAATTATAATCTTTGTGTATAAATTTTTTGAAAATATTATAATTTTAAAATTTATAAATTTAAAGATTTTATACTAAGTCTTATTGATAATCAAATAAATAATTAAATAATGAGGATTAAAGAATTAAAAATTATTAATTTAATATTATTTACTTTTTAGGGTTAATTTTATAAAAAACATTTCTATATTTTTGTATTCATAGGTATAAATTTTAATCTAAATAATCTCTTAATTATTTCTTCACAATTTCTAAACATTTTTTTGCTATTCTAAAGTTTGTCAATTTAGTTGACCTTTTTAATACAAATGAAGAAAAAAGGAGGCATTTATGTCTAAAAAACGAAAAATTCTTATAGGATTACTTATTTTATTTGCTGTTGTTGTTATGGTTGGTGGTGGATATGTTCTTTACTATGCTGGATATCGAGTAAGATCTTTGAGTGTAGCTAATTTTGGAGAACGTATTCATGGTATTTTTCCCTTCAATCGTGGTTCCCCTCATTCAAGAATGCTAAAAAAGCCCTTTGATCAATTTAGTCATGTAGGTTGGAATGATCAATATTGTAGCATTATTTATAAAGAGGAATTACTTGCTGATGCACTTGATATCAATGTAAAGGAATTGCGAGATGCTCAATTAGAAGCTTGTACTGCAGCTATTGAAAAGGCTGTTGAAGAGCAACTAATCACTAAAAAACAAGCTGATTTGATGTTAAGCTACGCTGAACTCAAAGATTATATTGATAAAGAAGAAATACTTGCTGATGCTTTAGGTATTTCTATTGAAGAACTTCAAACTTCTTGTGAAGAAGGCAAAACACTATATAAATTAATAGATGAACTTGATCTTGAAGTTGCCAAAGTATTTGAGTCTTTAAATGAAGGATTTAAAGAAGCAATTGAAAAAGCGGTCAAAGATGGTATGATTACACAGGAACAAGCTGACCAGATATTAAGTGGTAAATGGTATGGTTTTGGTATTCCCATGAACTTTGGTGGTAGAGGAGGTTTTCCTGGTTGGGGTGGCTTTAGAGATTCATGTAGTTTCCATGGTAGATATGGTTTTGTTGGTTTTGGTAAATTCCAAAAAGGTGAATAATAACTTTGCAATAATCAATTGCTAATAAAAAATAGTATTAATATATAGAAGAAAAACAATCTGATTTAAAGCAATTATAATAGAGCACAAATTTAACAGAACACACTAGAGATATTAACTAAATGTTAATACCTAAATAAGTAAATTTCTATGTGATATAGAAAGCCTATATTTAATTGAATCTAAAACTTAATATTAAATTTTCAAAGAACAAAATGCTAAAAGTGTTAAACTTACTTATTAACAATAAATATAAAATATAAAAATTATTAAATATATAAGGATAAGAAATGATAAAAAAAACGGATTTCAGAAAATTGAGTAAATTAAATATTAAAAATAATAAATTAAGTAAAAAAACTAAATCAAAAGTACTTACAATACTTATCATAACATTTTTTATGAGCATTGTAGTAAATGTTGGCTGTGCAACACTTTTTGGAACAAAAGTCAGTGAAGAGGAAACTGCAACAGTAGAAGTAGGAGATTTAGGAGAAACAATATCAATAATAGGAGAAGTTGTTCCTAAAAATGAAATGGAAGTTAGTTTTAAAACTACTGGAACTGTTGAAGCTGTTAATATAAATGAAGGTGATGTTGTAAAAAAGGGAGATATTATAGCTACTCTTAAAAATGAGGATTTAGAAATAGCTCTAAAAAATTATGAAAAGGACTTAAATAATGCAAAACAGAGAACTAATCAAGAGATAAAGGTAGCTCAAGATGCAGTAGATAATGCAGATCAAGTAAGTCACAATACCTGGATACTAAAACAGAAGAAAAGTCAGCTATATGATCAGCAGAAACCACCTGCAGGTTCAACTGGTGAAGAAAGAATTACAGATAAATATCAAGATTCTGTGAATAAACAATCAGATGAAATGACATTGGAACAGGCACACGATGCATACTGGAATGCAGTTAATAACTTAAATACTTTAAAGATAAATTCAGCAAGTGAAATAGAAAATATTGAAAGAGTTGTATCAGAAGCAGAAAGAGAATTAGAAGATTTAACTTTAACCTCTCCCATAGATGGTACGATAACACAATTGGATCTAAAAGTGGGTCAGGAAATAGAAGCTCAAGCAACAACACAAGCTACTTTACCAAAGATAACAATAACAGACTTATCAAAATTTCACATAGAGGCAGATGTCGATGAGATTGATATTGGAAAGATTAAAGAGGGACAGAAAGCTCTAATAGTGCTTGATACATATCCGGACGAAGAACTAATTGGGAATATATACTACATATCTCAGATGGGTGATGAATCAACAGGTGCTGTAACATATGAAGTTAGATTTGACATTAAAGATAACAAAGGACTTAAAATCAGGACGGGAATGAGCGCAACAATAGATATTGAAATTGAGGGGGTAAATAATGTTTTAATTTTACCAAATAATGCGATAACAGAAAAAGATGAGAAGAAATTCGTTATCATGGTTAAAGGGGAGGAAAAGAAGGAAGTGGAGATTGAAACTGGATATTCTGATGGAGTAAATACAGAGATACTCTCAGGTCTAAACGAAGGAGATAAGGTACTAATTAAAATAACTGAATAAATAAAGAAGTTTAAAAGCTT
>JAUWOM010000049.1 GCA_030612085.1 Actinomycetes bacterium | reverse complement strand
CTTATGATAGCTTTATTCTATGGCTTTGGATATTTATTAAATCTAATTTATATAAAAGCATTAATTGGTATTATTGGAGGATTATTTCTTTTATTTATGGGTATTAGCATGTTTCGTAGTGTTAAACAGTCTGATGTTAGTTCAAAAATATACGCTTACTCTCCAATAGTATCTGGGATACTTTTAAGTCTAGGAAATCCATATTTTCTTATATGGTGGGCTACTGTTGGAGTTACACTAATTTTAAAATCTATTAACTTTGGAATATTTGGATTTTTAATTTTTGCATTATGTCACTGGTTGTGTGACTTTTTTTGGGGTTATTTTCTCTCATTTTTTTCATTTAGGGGTGGAAATTTCTTTGGAAGAAGATTCCAAAAGATTATTTTTACAATATGTGGTTTGTTTCTATTATTTTTCAGCATTAAATTTATTACCGATGCTGTAAGATTGTTAATATAACTAAATTATAAGAAGTCTACTTAATAAAGCCATTTTTAAAATTTGATTACTTTTTTAAATATTTTAAAACTTCTTCATCTGAAACATCATACCAGTTTTCATAAGCATCAGCCACAGCAAATGGATGTGCATACCTAACATCCAGAGCTATAAGTTTGTCTATTTCAGATTTTACTAATTGATAAGCACTTCCTGATGCTGTTGGAACTGCAACTATAATTTTCTTGGGTTTCTTTTTTTTAACAAATTCAATTGATGCCAACATTGTAAATCCACTTGCAAGACCGTCATCAACTAAAATTACAATTTTTTCTTTTAATTCAGGAAATGGTTTTTTACCTCGATATTTCTCTATCCTCTTTTTAATTTGATCCATTGTTTTTTGGATATTTTGCTTGATAATTCTATCTGAAAGTCCCAATGCTAAAACCAATTTTTTATTTAAAAAACAACTTCCATCCGGTGCTACTGATCCATATCCAGCTTCAGGATTCCATGGAATCTGAACTTTTCTACAAACAATGACATCAAAATCTATATTTAATGATTTTGAAACCTCATGTCCAACAGCTACTCCCCCATTAGGTATTGCTAAAACAATTATACTTTTTCTAATCTTCTCTGCTTCTTCTTCTTTCCCTAACCTATTTTCTAATTCCTCTTCAGTTTCTTCTTTTACCTTTTCTTCTAAAATGTGTTTTACTACTTTTTTCTTCCTTTTTGTAAATACTTCTTTAGGTTTAATTGCTTTCTCTTCCCTAAGAATATTTAAAGTTTGAAAGAGTTTCTTGGCTAAAATCTTTCCTGCTTCTGTTCTATCTTTAAAAATCATCCCTAAATTTTTCTAAAAAATTTTAATTATTATTTAAAATTAATTTTTGCTCTTATATTTACTATAATCAATCCTGCTATAACGAGAAAACCACCTAAAATAAACATCAAGGTAATTTTTTCTTTAAACATGAAATAACTGATAATTGTTGATAAAACTGGGATTGCATAAAGATAAATGCTAATTTCACTTGCACTTTTTATTTTCAAAACAATATACCATAATCCATATCCTACAACAGTTGAGAAAACGCCAAGGAATATAACTGAGAACCATCCAGTCATCGACATTTTTAAAATTTGATCCAAAAGTGAACCTCTAATAAATGGGGTTAATCCAAGGCTTCCCAAAAGCATTGCGTAAGTTGTCAATGATAATGCAGAATATCGAGTTAGAAGTTTTTTACCCGCTATTGTGTATAATGCTGACATTATTGCTGCAATTAATACTGCTAGAACTGCAGAAATATATTCAATATGAATAGAAGCACCTGCTTTTCCCCAAATTGAAATTACAACTACACCGCATAATGCAATAATAACCCCTATCAATTTTTTAAGCCCTATTTTTTCTTTAAGAAATATTGTTGATAATATTATAATCTCAACTGGAACTGTTGCGATTATTAAACTTGCTGCAGCGGGTGAAATGAATTGTTCTCCATAGTTTAGTCCAAGATGATAGACTATTACTCCAAAGAACCCTAAAAGAAATATTGGAACTATATCTTTTTTATGTAGTTTTGAAATTCTTTTTTTTTGAAAAAAAAGAATTAAAATCAAAACAAGGCATGCAATAAGAAATCTCATTATTGTAAGATTAACAAATGAAAGTTCTTCTAAACCAATTTTTATAAATAGAAAAGCAAAAGCCCAAACTACTACTAAAATTGTAATTGTTATCACAAATTTCAATTTTGAAAAATTGGTAAAATTTGATTTGTTTTCATTCATCTTCGCATCATATTAAAAATTTAAACAAGATTTTTCTCTATTAAAATTTCTGCAATCTGTATAGCATTTGTAGCTGCACCTTTTCTAAGTTGGTCAGATACTATCCAGAGATTTAGTCCATTTTCAACAGAATCATCTTCCCTGATTCTACCTACATAAACAAAATCATTTCCAGAAGAGTTTAGAGTTGTGGGGTAAATTAGATTTTCTGGGTCATCCATAACTTTTACTCCAGGGGCTTTACTTAATATATCTCTAACTTCTTCTTTTGTTAATTTTGATTCTAACTCTAAATTGACAGACAGTGAGTGTGATGTAAATACAGGAACTCTAACTGTAGTTGCTGTTATTCTTATTGAATTATCACCCATTATCTTATGAGTCTCATGAACCATTTTCATCTCTTCTTTTGTATAACCATCTTCAAAAAAATCTTCTATGTGTGGTAATATATTAAATGCAATTTGAACAGGGTATACTTGTGATATTACTTCTTTACTATTAAGAACTGCACTTGATTGATTTTTTAATTCTTCAATTGCATTCTTACCAGTTCCGGATACAGCTTGATAAGTTGAAGTAACTATTCTTTTTATCTTTGAGACTTTATGGATTGGATTAATTGCAACTACCATTATAAGAGTAGAGCAATTTGGGTTTGCAATTATTCCATTATGCCAAGATACATATTCGGGGTTTACCTCTGGTATAATAAGAGGAACATTCTTATCCATTCTAAAAGCACCAGAGTTATCAATAACTATTGCTCCATTTTCTACTGCTATCGGTGCAAATTCCTTACTGAGTCCTGCTCCTATAGAAAAAAGAGCAATTTCAGTGTCTTTAAATGAATCTTTGGTTAATTCTTCAACAAAAATATCCTGATTAAGAAATTTATATTTCTTACCCTTTGACTTACATGATGCAAAAAGTTTTAATTTCTCTACTGGAAAATTTCTCTCCTGCAAAACCTTTAACATGGTTTCACCAACAGCACCTGTTGCACCACAAATAGCTACATTATATTTTTTCATCAATACATCCCTTATTGATAATTTTTAATCTCTTAGATAGAACATTAGATTAGTCCAAATACATTAAATAAAAGACAATCAATAATAATTAATTGGCTTTTACTTAAGATTGTAGTCCGCATTTCTTAAGAAGGTTCTCCCAGTCATTATCAATGTAATTTTGTATTTCATCTATTATGTGCGTGTTTTCAGGTTTGAATAGATGTTTAAATCTTCCCTGTTTTTTAAGCCAATTTTCAATTGGAGTTTTTTCCTTTGGTTTATAAGTTAACTTCCAATTATCATTTTCTACTTCATATAATGGCCAGAAATTGCTGGTAACTGCCTCTTTTGCTATATTAATTGTTAACTTGGAATCATATCTCCATCCTCTTGGACATGGAGACAATACATTTAAAAATGCTGGACCATCAACTTCAAAGGCTTTGCTAGCTTTTTTTACTAGGTCTCTCCAATGACTAATTGAACCTTGTGCAACATAAGGAATTTTATGAGCAGTCATGATATAGGTAAGGTCCTTTCTTTTTTGAAGTTTTCCAGGAATCACACTTCCAGCAGGACTTGTTGTTGTACTTGCTCCTAAAGGAGTTGCACTTGATCGCTGAATCCCAGTATTCATATAAGCTTCATTATCATAACATACATAAACCATATTATGACCTCTCTCCATAGCTCCAGAAAGTGCCTGAAGACCTATATCATATGTTCCGCCATCCCCGCCAAAAGCAACAAACTTTATATTTTCTTTTATTTTCCCTTTTTTCTTCAAAGCTCTATATGCTGTTTCGACACCACTAATAGTAGATGCAGCATTTTCAAATGCACTGTGAATATAAGGAATTTCCCATGCAGTTTGTGGATATATAGTTGTTGAAACTTCTAAACACCCTGTAGCAATGCCTATAACTACTGGGTCATCAGTTGCCCATAAAATCATATTTGCTACAACTGATGCACCACAACCTGGACATAGTCTATGACCTGGAGATAACTTTCTTTCTTTTTTCACTATTTCTTTTAAACTTACCACCATACACCTACTTTCTTACCCCGAGATAGCTAACTGGTTTTTCTACCCTACCAGTTTTTACTATTTTTTCTAAGTCAGAGTAAACTGATCTTATATTTTCTAAACTTATATCCCTTCCACCCAATCCATAAATGTAATTTTTTATAAGTGGTTTTTGTACTAACTCATATAATGCACTTCTAATTTCGATATATAAAGGTCCCCCCTGAGCTCCAAATGAACATGATCTATCTAATACTGCTACAGCCTTTACATTTTTAAGAGCTTCTGCTAATTCAAAATATGGGAAGGGTCTAAATAATCTTGGTTTTATAAGCCCTACCTTTAGTCCATCCTTTCTTAACTCATTCACTACACTTTTTGCAGTTCCAGCTGTTGAGGATAGAACTATAATCATTAATTCAGCATCATCAGTAAAATATTTTTCAATTATAGGTTGGCTTCTACCAGATAATTTCTCATATTGACGACTAACTTCTTCTATTACTGATCTTGATTTATAAATTGCATCAGCCTGCTGACGCTTAGTTTCAAAGTAATAATCAAATAATTGTAGTGGACCATGTGTGACAGGTTCTCTTATGTCTAAAAGAGAATATTTTGGTTTGTTTTCACCAATAAAGTTTCTTACCTCGTCATCTTCTAATGTCTTAAATTCCTCAATTCCATGACTTATAATGAAACCATCCAGCATAACCATTACTGGAAGTCTTACCTCCTCTGACTCTGCTATTCTTACTGCTTGAATAACATTATCATATGCTTCCTGAGAATTTTCTGAATATATCTGTATCCACCCACTATCCCTTGCTCCCATACTATCAGAATGATCACAATGGATATTTATAGGTGCCGAAAGAGCTCTATTTACATTTATCATAGTAATTGGCATTCTTAACCCTGAAGCGACAGATAATATCTCCCACATTAAAGCTAATCCAGCAGAAGATGTAGCAGTCATAACTCTTGTTCCAGCGGCAGCAGCTCCAACACAGGCGCTCATAGCAGAGTGTTCACTTTCAACTGTAATAAACTCTGTATTAACCTTTCCATCAGCAACATACTGAGAGAATGTCTGCACAATTGCGGTCTGAGGTGTAATAGGATATGCTGCTACAACATCAGGATTAATCTGTCTCATCGCCATTGCTACTGCTGTTGTTCCTACTTCAACATGTTTTTTTACCATATCTATCCACTCCTCTCACTTATTTTTGTTTCCGCTTCAATTGCTTTTGTTTCAGGAATTAGTTCGATTGCGTCTTTTGGACAAATATCAGCACAAATTCCACATCCTTTACAATAAAAATAGTTTATTCCTATCATTTTTTCCTCTTCCATATCTATCGATGCATCCGGGCAATACACATAGCATAGCAGACAGTGAATGCATTTTTCCTCATCCCATATTGGTCTTTGGCTTCTCCAATCTCCAGTATTGTAATTAGACGCATTTCCAGCTTCTAAAATCACACCACCAATTGGAATTTCCTTCCAGCCTTTCTTAACATTTTTCATATTTTTTATCCTTTCAAATTACAATTATTCTCCTTTAACTTCCTCATATCCTCTTCTTAAAGCTTTTATATTAGCCTCTACAACAGATGTAGGGAATTTTTTTGAAAGCTGCTTTTTTACTGCCTCTTCCGTATTTTCAAGACTAACAAGCTCTGAAACCTTAGAAAAGGCTCCAAGTAAGGGTGTATTAGGAATGATTCTACCTAACTCCTCTAAAGAGATAGTATTTGCATCAACAGTAAAAACTTTTCTTTCCCCAACGTTCAGAGTTTTTCTTATCTCTGCTGGAGCTTGTGTAGAGTTTGTTATAATGATGCCCTTTGGATCAAGTCCCTCCAAAATATCTATACTTCCAATTAATGAAGGATCAAGTACTAATACTATTTGAGGATTTTCAACATGCGAGTGAATAATTATGGGTTCCTTGCTTATCCTGGTAAAAGCTTGGACTGGGGCACCCATTCTCTCTGCTCCATATTCTGGAAATGCCTGAACATGATAACCTTCGCCCATAGCTGACTCAGCTAACATCTTTGACACAGTAACAGCTCCTTGACCTCCCCTGCCATGCCATCTCACTTCAATTAAGTCTTTCAAATTTCCTCCTATATAAATTATTAAATTTATTCTTAATATATTATTTAAAATATATTATTTACTTTATTAGTTGATTTACTTCTCTCAGTATAGATTAATCTTCTTTTTTCCCTTTAATTAAACTTTTAGAAATTCTTATAACAAATTCTTCAGTCTCAAGAGCATCATATACAACTCTGGTTTCAGTTGTATAAATTACTTCTCCACCTGGATTCTTGATAGTTAGATAGATATCTGGCTCTTTATCAAGGAAAAATTCTTTGAAGTCTTCTTTACTGTACTTAATTTCAAAATTACCATTTTTGTCAGTAATTACTTCTCCCAAAATATCATCATAAATCAAATCTTTGTCGACTGCCTTAACTATTAAGTTTGATATTCCATCTCCCGTTTCTTTCTCAATAATTTTTCCATATATTTTGAACTCACTCCTTTCCTCTCCGATTTTTTCAAATTCTTTTTCTTTCATTGTTATTCTCCTTAATTTTCATTAAATCCAAAACTTTTAAATCCTCATATTATAAAACTATTTTTATCATTTTTTATTATAGATATAGGCTTCTTGATAAAAATTATTAAATTATATCTTAAAATAATTAACTCTAATTTATGAAATTATATTATTTCTGTTCTACCCTGAATGGCTTTTCCTAATGTAACCTCATCCGCATACTCTAAATCTCCACCAACTGGAAGCCCTCTTGCAATTCTGGTAACCTTTGTCCCCAAGGGATTTAACAGTTTGGCTATATATAATGCAGTTACGTCACCTTGAATGTTGGGGTTAGTAGCAACTATTACTTCTTTAATTTTATCTTCTTTAATCCGGTTAAGTAGTTCTTTCACTCTAATATCACTAGGTCCAATTTTATTTATTGGTGAAAGGGCTCCACCTAAAACATGATATAATCCTTTGAACTGCCCTGACCTTTCTAAAGCTATCACATCCCAGGAATTTTCTACAACACAAATAACAGTTCCATCCCTTCTTTCATCCTTACAGATATTGCAGATTTCCTTATCTGATACATTAAAACAAATTTTGCATTGCTTAGTTTTTTCTTTCAAATCAACTATTGCCCGTGCAAGACTAATTGCTTCCTTTTTTGGAATTGATAGTATGAAAAAAGTTAATCTTTGAGCCGTCTTACGACCAATTCCTGGTAATTTTTTTAATTCATTTATAAGGTTTTCGACTGTGGTCGAGTGGTAATTCAAAACATTCTCCTTTTTAAAATTATTATAAAGTTAATATATATTTAGAATTAATCCATTGATTCAGCATCAAATTCAGTTTTCAATAACTCAACAACCTCATCTTCACTTATCTTTTCTTCCTTTACAACCTTTTTTTTGGGTGTGATTTCTTCTTTCTCTTCCTCTCTAATAGTAAGATGAATGT
>JAUWOM010000115.1 GCA_030612085.1 Actinomycetes bacterium | reverse complement strand
ATATAATTGAGCCATTTGAATAGGCGAAACTAATATATCCCCTTGACCAATGGCTAAATTTACAGTATCTCCAGGATACCATCTTGCAAGAGTTGGATTATCTTTAAAATATTCACTTTTCCACTTTTTATTTGAAATTATCCCTTTTGATTCAAAAGGTAAATCAACACCAGTAAGCTCACTTAAACCCAAAATCTTCGAATAATGATAAAAGGCATCACCAGATTTTTTACTATTATTATGTAGAGACAGACCTATTTCATAAAAAACAATATTACATGATTCCTGAATACCTTCTATAAGATTGATATCACCATGACCCCACTCCTTCCAGCAATATCTCTTATGTTCATCTCCGAGTTCTTTCCAAACACCAAGACATTGATAATTTTTACCATAAGGTTCAACTAAATTTTCACCTAAACCTGCAGCAGCAGTTACTACCTTGTATATTGATCCTGGTGAATAACTCATCAATGCTCTGTTGTTTAGTGGAAAATTACTTTCTGGATTATTTAAATTAGACCAATCCTTTTCTGAAATTCCTCCAATGAAAATATTGGGATCATAAGTTGGGTATGAAGTGAGTGCTAAAATCTGGTTTGTTTTTGCATCAAGTATAACTAATGAACCAGCTGGAGCTTTATAATACTCATTAGTCTTTTCATCACGCCTTTCTTTAGCTTTCTCTATCCACTTCTTTAAAACCTCTTCAGCCTTTCTCTGTAAATTAATATCTATTGTTAAATATAAATTATTCCCTGGAATTGGTTTTACTTTACCTAGTTCTCTAACTATATTCCCGGTGGGATCAACTTCCACAGTTTTACTACCACTTTGACCTGATAAAAATGACTCATAATATAGCTCAACTCCTGCTTTTCCAACTACATCACCTGGATGATATCCATATTTAAATTTTTCTTGTTGTAACTCTTCTAATGTTATTTGACCGACATATCCCAATATGTGGGAAGATATATCCCCATTTGGATAATTTCTTAATGGGACAGCCTTTACCAATACACCTGGAAATTCATCAGAGTGTTCCTTTATAAATGTTGCCAATTCTTTATCTACATCTTCAACTATATCTATATAACCCTTTATATATTCTCTTTTATCAGATAATTTTTTTTCTAAATCATAATAAGATTTTCCTAAAACAGGTGCTAATCTTTTTAAAACTTCTGGATTATCATCAATTATTTCTGGATCAACACTTATCACAAGACCTGGTCTATTATAGACTAATATAACTTTATTCCTATCAAAAATTACACCTCGTGGGGCGACATCTCTTATTGTTTTGGTTCTAATCTCTTTCGCTTCCTGTGCATAGCTTTCACCCATTATTACCTGTAGATACCAGAGACGAAGAAGCAAAGTAGTTGAAATAAGAAAAACTATGAAGTATAGGAGTTTTAGTCTATTAAATATTGAAGTTTCTTTTTCCAAAATCTGACGCTCCTATCATTTTAATAATGAACCAATTTTTTTAATTATTGGATGAATAATTAACATTACTAAACCATTAATTAAAGGTTGATAAATTATTTTATTTATTAAATTACCCTGTATCACTTCTTTTCCTAAAGAGAAAGATATTATATATGTTAAAAATACCCAAATTTCTGTTACTATAATCATCACAACAGTGGAAATAATATAATGTTCTCCAGTAAAAATTCTTTTGACTCTCAAACATATAAACGCACTTATCATATTGACAAATGCAAACAATCCTAAGATGTGACCAAATAAAAAATCACTGCAAATCCCAGCAAAAAAACCGAAAATAATTGCAAAAAATTCACCAAATATGAGTGAAGTAGATATAACAATGACCAGAACTAAGTTTAATTGGATACCTCCAACTAATATATAATTTGTTATTGTGCTCTGGATTGCCAAAGTTATAAGCAGTAAAAAAAGGGAGAAGAAGAATTTTTTCATATACCTTTATTTAAAAATTAAAATTTTTTAATCTAATGAGGTAAAATTTGTAATAATAAGAACCTCTTCTATATTATCAAAATTGCATGCTGGTAAAATTTTAATAGTTTTATATAACTCATAATCTAAATTTTTTACATCAGAGACTCTACCTATCTGAATTCCTTTAGGGAAAATTCCACCCAATCCCGATGTTATGATAATATCACCAATATCCACCTCTGCCTCCTTTGGAACTAAATCAAATTTTAAAGTATTAGTCCCAATTCCCTGGACAATGCCCGTTTTCCTGGAATTTTGAACCATAGCAGCAATAGAACTGTTCGGGTCAGTTATTAGTTTCACCTCTGAAAAATTACGCGAAGTAGTTATGACCCTTCCTATTAAACCAGATTGACTTATAACAGACATATTTATTTTTATATTGTAATTGGCACCTTTATCAATAAAAAAAGAGTGTTTCCAATCTGTTTTGGCTTTTCCAATAACTTTCGCTAATTTTATTTCAAATTGCTCATAATAAGAACTTCCCAAAAGTTCTCTAAGTTCCCTGTTCTCTCTTTCTAATTCTTTTAAATAAATATTTTCTTTTAACAGAGTATTTGCTTTCCTGGTAAGTATTCTATTTTCTTCAAGAATATCTGAAAATTTATTTATAGTTTTAATAGACTTTATAAAAGGATTTATTAGAAATGTCACAGCTTTTTGTAATGGTGAGACTACTTCTAAGATAATTGATTTTCCTATAGGTAGTATATTTTGATATTTTAAATTGAAGGAAGCCAATATGATACAGAGAACTATTAAAATA
>JAUWOM010000078.1 GCA_030612085.1 Actinomycetes bacterium | reverse complement strand
TTTATAAAAGGATTTATTAGAAATGTCACAGCTTTTTGTAATGGTGAGACTACTTCTAAGATAATTGATTTTCCTATAGGTAGTATATTTTGATATTTTAAATTGAAGGAAGCCAATATGATACAGAGAACTATTAAAATACCAAGAATTATTTTATTTTTTCTTCTCGGTAATGAGAGAGCCATAACCTTTTTATACACCTCTCTCATATGATATTAAATTTTTAAAAATCTCAAAATTTTCAACGCATTTTCCTGCTCCCAAGACAACAGCCTCTAAAGGATTTTCAGTTGTAAGAACTTCACATTTTGTATGATGTTTCAGTCTATCTGACATTCCTTTAAGAAGAGAGCCACCTCCAACCATCATTATTCCATTATTATAGATGTCTGCAATTAATTCAGGTGGGGTTTTATCAAAAGTCTCAACTACAGCATTGGTAATTATATTTAATGTCTCATCTAAAGCATCTCTTACATCTTTATTGGAGAGCATCATGCTCTTTGGAAGACCAGTAACTAAATCTCTTCCTCTTACCTCAACCGTCTCTTCCTCATTTTGAGTAAAAGCTGATCCTATCTCTATTTTTACTGCTTCAGCAGTAGTTTCTCCTATTAGTAAATTATGGTCTCTTTTAAGCATACTTATTATTGCTTCATCCATCTCATTTCCAGCTATTCTTATGGATTGACTAACAACTATTCCACCTAAAGAAATAACTGCTATTTCAGTTGTACCTCCCCCGATATCTACAATCATGTGCCCAATTGGCTCACTAACAGGTAATTCAGTTCCTATTGCTGCTGCCATTGGTTCTTCTAAAATATATACAGCTCTAACTCCAGACTGTTCAGCAGCTTCAATAACTGCTCTTCTCTCAACTCCGGTAATTCCAGAAGGGACACATATTATCACTCTTGGTCTTGCAAAAAAATTGAATCTATGAACTTTATTAATGAAGTGACGTAACATTTTTTGTGTAATATCAAAATCTGATATCACTCCGTCCCTCAATGGTTTTATTGCTACTATTGAACTGGGAGTCCTACCAACCATTCTTTTTGCTTCTAAACCTACTGCTAATATATCTTTGCTATCTCTATTAATTGCAACAACAGATGGTTCCCTTAAAACTATTCCTTTTCCTCTGACATAAACCATTGAATTAACAGTACCCAAATCTATTCCCATATCTCTACCAACCAAACCTGTAAAAAAGTCAAATATAGACATCTATTATCTCCTTTAAATAAAAAGTAAGATTGTTATGCTGATACTAAATCTTTCATTAATACCTTCGTGTCAAGTCTACAACAAGAAATGCAATCAACATCCCAATTATAGCTGCTAAAGTGATCCTAAAATAAAGACTGAGACTCATATCAAATAAATAAAGATTTAAAGAGAGTGGTTTAAGTCCAACTTTCAAACCCTCATCTAAAATAGGTAATACATCCTTCAATATATGCCCTAAAATTGCTCCAAAAAAAAGACCTACAAGTAATGTTATAAAAATCCTTCCAGTTCTTCCTCTCGTTCTCAAACTTCCTCCTTTTATTCTTCTTGAAAAAACAATGATATCTCTCTTTTAGCACTTTTAATAGAATCTGAACCATGAATAATATTTCTTTCAATATTAAGACCATAGTCTCCTCTTATTGTACCTGGCGCAGCCTTTCTTGAATCGGTTGGACCCATCATTAATCTGAATGTTGAAATAACATCCTCACCTTCAACTATCATAACAACAACTGAATCAGATGTTATAAAATTAATCAAATTTCTATAAAACGGTTTTTTCTTATGTTCCCCATAGTGCTTCTCCGCTAATTCTTTAGAGATCCTCATCATCTTCAAATTGGTTATTATTAACCCCTTTCTTTCAATACGGGAAATTATTTCACCAATTAATTTTTTTTGAATTCCATCCGGTTTTATAATTACAAGTGTTCTCTCTTTAATATCCATTTCTCCTCAATTCTATAATGGTGTTTTACAAAACGGACAAATTGACCAGTTTAATTGAAGTGGTTTTCCGCACTTTGGACACGAATTTTTTAATTTCTTACGACAATATGGACAAATAAAGAAATCTTTCTCTACATCATTCCCACAAGCTGGACACTTAAGAATCTGTAAATTCATTAATGATTCCTTTGTTTCTATCTCTAATTCCCGTTCCATGACATCTTGAACATACTCAGATGGTCTTAAAATTAAATATATCAAAAGCCCAAAAAAATTAAAGATAAAAACAACCAGAGCCCAAAGTAGACCATTTGTTCCTCTCTGATTCGCATCTCTATAGGTCCAATATACAAAACTTAACCAGATAACAACAATGAAATATAAAAAGAGATATATAACAAATTTAAAAAATTCCGATTGGAAAAAAGCCAATATATCTTGAAAAATCTGCAATGTATTACTCCCTTTTAATAATTATTTTATTTATCAGTTAATTAAGAAATACCTATATTGTATATTTTTATATTTTTTATATCTAATTATTTTATTTTCCTGTTAATAAACTTCCAAAAATAGGACAGTTTAAAAATTTAATAAATTCTATAATATTTGATTACAATATAGCAAGAAAAAATTACTTTAAAATTATATATTTAATGCATTCCTTGCAAGAGGTATATTTGTAAATGACCCACAAATACATATCAGATCATTCTCTTTAGAAAACTTCTTTGCTAAATCTATGGAATTTGATATGGTTTTTCTTTTAAAAATCTTTGGTGGTCCTCCTTTCATCTCCTTCTTAATCTTTTTTGCTAATATATAAAGTTTTTCGTAAGGATATCTCCTAAATGATTTACTTTCTGTAATTATTAGGTTATCTGTAATTGACCAGATAATCTGTAACATCTTTTTGGCATCTTTGTCGCTAAGAACAGCAAAAATTAAATGAAGCTTTTCATATTGAAAATTCTCTTTAATTTCAAATACTAATTTTTTTATTGCTCCAGGATTGTGAGACCCATCTAAAATAATAGTTGGATTTTCCCACACTTTTTCTAATCTTCCTCTAAAATCAACAGGAATTAATGTATTTTTTAATAATTCTGGTTTTATATTCTCCTTTCCTATAAAAAGTTCAGTTGCTGCAACTGCCATGGCTGCATTTTCACATTGATATTTTGAAATCTGATTTATTCTAATTTCTGAAAAATAGTTATAAATTCCCTCTACATCAACTACTCTATAATTATTTTCTCTTTGACAATTCTTTATAAAAAAATCCTTATTGATCCGAAACAATCTTGCCATTTTTTCTTCACACTTTTTATTTAGTACTTTTAAAACATCTTTATTAGATGAACCAGTTACTACATATGCTTTATCCTTTATAACCTCAGCTTTTTCTATTGCAATTTTACAAACCGTGTCACCAAGATATTTCGTATGTTCTTTAGTAACATTGGTTAATACAACAACTTTAGAATCAGCTAAATTTGTGGCATCCCATCTTCCCCCCATTCCAGCTTCTAATACCACATAATCGCATTTTCTTTCACTAAAATATAAGAAAGCCATTGAAGTTAATATCTCAAAGTGGGTTACTTTTTTAGAACCTGGAGAATTTTCTAATTCATTTGCTATTTTTTTAATCTTCTCATAATAAGAGACAAAATCATTTTCACTGATAAATTCATTATCAATTGCAAATCTCTCAATATATGAAAATATGTGGGGAGAGATGTAACAACCAGTTTTATATCCCAGGTGTGTTAATATAGAGCTAATTATCCTTGCAGTTGATGTTTTCCCATTAGTTCCAACTATATGGATAGTAGGATAATCATTCTGAGGATTATTCAGTCTATTACAAATTTCCCTTATAGTATCGAGACTGGGATTTGTTCCAAACTTTTCAGTGGCATCCAACTCTGCCACTACTTGCTTAAAGGTCAATTTTCATCCTAAAATTAAGAATTTATATTTTTAAATTAATATTATTAATAGATTTGTGGTATGGTTTCGAAGACATTTTTATTTTTTTATGCTTTCTATTTGATTTTCAATACTTTCTATTTCTTTTTCCAGTTCTTCCAGCTTTTCTTTTTCCCTTAAAATAATATGCTCCGGAGCTTTCTGTAAGAATTGCTCATTTGATAGTTTCTTTTTGCTTTTTTCATAATCAGCTTTAACCTTACTTAAACGTTTTTTTAACCTTTCTGTTTCCTCTTTTATATCAACTAACTCAAGTAGTGGTATAAATATATCAACTCCTGTTACATGGGATTTGGCATACTTAGACAAATCATCTATTTCCTTTATAAAGTCTATACTATTAAGACCTCCCAATTTTATTAATTTCTCAATATTCTTTCCTATTAGGTTCTTCTTATCCAAATCATCAGTAATTAAATATGCTGGAAATCTCTTTGAAGGTTCCACTGATAACTGACTTCTGACTTTCCTAATTGAACTTATCAATTCTATTAAAATCTCCATCTCATATTCTGCTTCTTTATCAATCTCTTCAGATTTATATTCAGGATATGAGGATATCATTATACTCTCACTTTCCAGGGGTAAACTTTGCCATATTTTCTCAGTAATAAATGGCATGAACGGATGAAGAAGTCTTAAATATCTTTCTAATATATTTATTAATACATATCCTACAGTACTTTTAGCTATTTCATCCTCATCTTGATATAGTCTACTTTTACAAAGTTCAATATACCAATCACAATACTGCCTCCAGAAGAATTTATAGAGCTGCTTTGATGCTTCCGCAAAATCAAATTTTTCGAGATTCTCTAACACATTCTTAACAACTTTATTGAATCTGCTAATAATCCATCTATCTTCTAATTGGTAGTTCAGTTTAGTTTTATCAATTTCTTTATAATTTATTTTTTTTGTACCCATTTGAACAAACCTTGCTGCATTCCATATCTTATTTACAAAATTCCTCATCCCTTCTATTGTTTCTTCACCTAAAGATATATTTCTACCAGGTGATGTTAAAAAAGAAAGCGTAAATCTTAAAGAATCTGTACCATATTTTTCCATCACAGGAACAGGGTCAATTACATTTCCCAAAGATTTGCTCATCTTTTTCCCGAATTTATCATATATCGTAGGATGGATAAAAACTCTGCTGAATGGAATCTTTTTCATAAAATATAATGATGTCATAATCATTCTTGCAACCCAGAAGAAGATAATTTCATTAGCTGTTGTTAATGTATCTGTAGGAAAGAAATATTTCAGCTCTGGTGTTTCTTCTGGCCATCCTATGGTGGAAAATGGCCATAAGGCAGAGCTAAACCAGGTATCTAAAA
>JAUWOM010000068.1 GCA_030612085.1 Actinomycetes bacterium | reverse complement strand
TTTATCCTATTTCTTAATTCATAAATTTATTTGGTATAAAGGGGGATAAATGGAAAAAGAGATTGGAGTTGTAAGTCACTATTTTGGTAGGATAAGTGTTGGTGCTATAGAACTTACAGATACTTTAGAAGTTGGAGACATGATTCATATAATGGGTCACACCACAAACTTCACTCAGAAAGTGGAGTCAATAGAGATAGAGCATGTAAAGGTTGATAAAGCTAAAAAGGGAGATTCAATAGGCATCATAGTTGATGAGAAGGTTCGAGATGGCGATATTGTTTATAAGGTGATGGAGCCTTATGAAGAAATTTAAGTTGTTTAATGCTTATAAAATAACTTAGCTTCATTTATATGTACTGCTTTTATACGCTCTTGATGAAATTTTGTCCTATTTAATATCCTCGAAATAGTTTTTAAAAATAGAGTATAAGTCTTCTAATTTTGCAAATTTTAATTTCTTGCTTTTTATATGTTCTCCATTTGCAATAAGAAAGCTTAAAATCTGATCTCTTTCTAAACCTCCATGGTTATAATAAAATGTTGGCCATTTTGATGTGAATTTTAATCTTCCGTTAAATGTGAATGAAAAATTAGGGCAATAACCATTATCAAAGCTGATTGCAATATCACCACAATCTTTATTTTCAAATACTTCATAAAGTCTTACTACTGCATAAGGAAATCTACTGTCTAAAGTTTTTTCAATCCACTCATCTTTCGTTAATCTTATATCAGTGAAATTTTCTTCTTTAAAGTAGTTTTTATATTCTAAAGGGTCTCCATTTTCAGTCTTGTAACAAATTTTTTCATTATCTTTAAATATTTTTGCTCTTCCATTAGTATTTGAAATAATTACCGAATTATCTTTTTTATTTTTATATGCAACAACTCCTACCTGGTGATATGTGCTAAGTATTTTTAAGATATTCTCTGGATTATCCTTTGTATATAAAAATGCATAATTTAATAAGTTACTTACTAATGCTACATCCTTTTTTTCATTCAAATATCTTGTAAGATGATATCCATTTTCTTTTAAGACTTTTTGTATTTCAAATTTACCCTTTAATGGAGAGTTACCATGATCTGAGAAAATAAATATATTTAGTTTATCTTTTAATTTTTTGTTGTTGATTATATAACCTAAATTTTTATCAAGATTTTTTAGTGATGTTAAAAGACCTTTAGATCCATAACTATGCAGTAAGTGATCACAGGAATAAATTGAAAACATTATACTGTCATAACGATTAAAGAGATATGGTGTGTTCCTAATAACTGCTGTATCAACTAAAATTCCTAATTTTGATAGAGAGAGACCGCATATTACATAAAATGGAGGGATATATGTTCCAGCATCTTTTGTCTCTTTTAGCCCAACTGTAAGAGCTTTCCCATAACCTTTAAAAACACTTTTATGTTTTTCTTTTTTCATATGTAAGCGAAAAATTGGAAAGAAATCCCATAAATATATGAATTGCCGTTTTATTCTGTCATACCACATCTGGGCAATTTCTTCTGTCTCTGAAAGTTTTATGCCATAAAATATAAGAGGATAACATGTTTGTGATTCTGAAGGAAATGTTGATACTAAATTTTTTATTATAAAGCCACCATCAAAAAATGATTTTATATTTGGTAATTCACCTGAATTATAGAGTTTAAAAAAGTCTTTACTTGATACCCCATCTAGTAAAATGATAAGTGTTTTTGCTTTCATAATAAAAGATTATATCATCTCTTCCAACAAAGGGTTATATCACATTTTAAAAAGATAATTTTTTAAATATATTATAATTACTCTTAAGTTGAGATATTTATGTGCTGCCATTCTGAAGGAGAGTAAGCGACGAAGCAATCTCATCAAATATATTAAAGAATTTAATAGAATTTGAATTTTCATGAATACTAATTAGAGGTCCTTCGCGGAGCTTGTGCTAGGTCCATTCGCTTCGCTCTGAGCCTGCCCTGAAAGGAGATTCCTTCGCTAACACTCAGGACAAGCTTAGCGAATGTGGTCAGGATGACAAAAATAAATATTTAGTAAAAAAGTAAATAAGTATAAAAATAAATAATTAAATAAAAGAAATAAAGGAGTTTGTTAGTGAAGGATTCTTATAAACTGGCAGCAGTGCAGATGGAAATTAGAAATAGAAAATATCCATATGCTCTTATTAATGATATAAGAAAGATAATTCTAACTGCCTCAAGCAAAAAGGCAGATGTAATAGTTTTTCCTGATTATATGGATTTAAATCTAATTCCATATTATGTAAAAGATTCAATTTCTCATATTAATTATTCAGTTTCAAAAGTTAATGGTTTAGATTTAAATACTAAGGGTTTGGTTCCAAATGTTAATTCTTCAGTTCCAAATGCTAATAATTCAGTTCTAAATTCTGACGGTTCAGGTTTAAATGCTAAGTCTTCTGACTCATCATTAACCGATTCACTTAAAAATATTTTTAAAACTAATAATTTTTTTATTAAAGAATTAATATTTAAAGAACTTATAAATTTAGCGAAAAAATACAAAATCTTTATTTGCACTGGCGGATGGTTAGAGATTAAAAACAATAGATTTAAAAAATCTATTGCTCTTATATCACCTTCTGATGGAATTATTCTCGAAGGAATCTCTACTCACCTTTTTCCCTGGGAATATGACCTTAACTTCTTTCAAGGAGAAAATCTGCTTTTCAATAATGATGTATTAGATTCTGTAGGTATGTTAGTTGGAGGTGAGATTTATTTTCCAGAAGTTAGTAGGATACTTAATTTACTTGGAGCGAAAATTTTATTAGCTTCAAATATATATAAATCTTCTTCCTCAAACTCTTATAATGATTTTAAATATAGAGCTGGAATCTGGAGAGAGGTTCAACAAAATCAGGTGTTTGCTTGCGAATCTTTTCTTTTAGGTAGTTTAGGAAATGATATATTAGAAGGTAAAGCTTCTATTATTGGACCATGTGAGATGACAGATTATGGTTCTGGAATAATAGCTCAAGCAAGCTCTTGTGATAAGGAAGAAATTGTTGTTGGAGAAGTTAAAATATCAGAGTTGGAAAAAATTAGAAAAAAATATCCAATAAAGAAATTTTTAAATCCTGATTTATATAAAAGATACTTACCAAACATATATGAGAAGGTGAGCTAGTATGACATTTTTCCTAAATATCTATCAGGAGGAGGCATAACATGTCATCTTTCCTGAATATTAAAGAGAGAGCTCTTAAAATTTATCTTAGTAGGAAATTCTCATCAGGAAAATTGATTAGATATCTGAAAAAGAAGGATATAAAAAGAAGTGGAAATTTGGATGAAATTGATAAAAATTCAATAACTTTAGCTGCAGTTCAGATGGGAGCAGACTCTGTAAATAAGGTGGAGATATACCTGAATAAAATTTATGAGTTTATTAAGACTGCAGTGCAAAATAATGCACAATTAATTGTATTTCCGGAAGATATTCTTACTCCTCTATTTGGAGTGATACCACAAATTAAAGATTTGTTTGAAAAGGAAAATAGAGAAAAAACTGGTGATAAACCTTTTGGAAATATTGAAGAAATTATAAGTGAAAGCTTTGGAGAAAATGTAAAAATAATTGATATTCTAAAATTTATATCGCCTTACTTTAAAAACATATTTTTAAAAGTCTTTCCATTTCTCTCTAAATCTTTTGGAGTATACATAATAACTGGTAGTGCTATGTTAGAAACTGAAAATGGAAAGGTAAAAAATATAGCTTATCTTTGTGGGCCTGATGGTGTGATATTAGGTACTCAAGAAAAATGTCACCTTTTCTTCTATGAAGATGAGTGGGGAATTTCTCCTGGAAATGATATAAATGTTTTTTCTACTAAAATAGGACATATAGCTTTTCCTATATGTATGGATGCAACTTACTTTGAGACTTTTCGAATAGCGTACTTAAAAGGGGCAGATATTATTGCCATTCCTATAGCTAACCCTGAAAAGTATAATATCTGGAGAGCTTCAAGGGGAATCTGGTCAAGGGTTCAAGAAAGTCCTTGTTATGGTATAAGCTCTAATTTGGTTGGAAAATTTATGAGATTAACTTTAACTGGAAAAAGTGGTGTTTTTGCACCACTTAAATTAACTTTAAATGGTGATGGCATTATTTCACAGACAAAAACTTTTGATCAGGAAGAGGTAGTTATTGCCAAAGTAAGTCTTCCAAAACTTCATAAATATAGAAAAGAAATCAAATTCAATGAGAGGTTTAATATAGAAATCTATCAAAAATATTTCCCAGATATCTACTTATCTGCTGAATAGAATTTTTAAAATTTCTTGTTTTGGATAAGTTTTGGATAATTATAAATCATCAAAAGATGTTTTATTTTGATCATTTGAGTCATCTAATATTTCATATTTTATAGTCTTAACACCACAAAATCCCAATATCTTTGCTGTTTTATATGAAAGGTCAAACACTGCTCCATTTTTATATGGACCTTTATCATTGCAATACGCAATAACTGTTTTATTATTGTAATAGAATTTAACCTCCGTCCCAAATGGGAGAGTTTTATGAGCAAATGAAATAATACTTTTAGTAAAAAGCTCACCATTAGCTGTTTTTTTACCATAGAACCTTGGTCCATACCAACTTGCACGAGCAGTTCTTAAATTTGAGCTATTTTCTACTCCATTGTCTGCAATTCCTTCTTTATTTATTGAGTTACTTTTTTCCTTATAAGCTAGTGCTTCTTTAAATTCTACATTGTCTATATTATATATTTCTGAATATATATTATTATTTGCAACATAGTAATTGTATTTTTCTATATATAAATTGTGATTTTTTCCCTCAATTCTGTCTACCTCTTTATATATTTGATAGTTATTAATAGATGCATTTTTATAATTATCAACAGACAATAAATTATCATATTTTGAATTGGAGATTTCGTTGGGAGTAATTTGCCTTGAAAATGAATAGTTTTTATTTTGGGTTAAACTGAGGGTTAAGGTTAGACAAAAAAGAAGGATAAGAAATTGTAACAATAAACAAATTGTTATTTTAGATGCTGTATATATATACGATTCTATTTTAGGTGTTGCATATATATGCGATTCCATATGCGATTCCATATTATTTTTAAACCTCCATTTTTTACATTTAATACTTTCTCAGCTTAAATCATTTATATAACACTAACAAGAATTAAATTTTTAAGGGGAATTATTGCTAGATTAAGCTAAGGAAAATAAAAAATTTTTTTATTATTTCTAAATATTTTATTTATTTTTGAAATATACTTTAAAAACAAACCATAACAAAATAACATAAAACTTAAGAAAAATCAAATTTTGTGTAGAAACATATCATAACAAATTAGAAATGTCTGGTTTTTACCAAAATAGAAATGACTCTTTTTTAACTTTTTAGAGATGTCCGGTTGTTGTAAAAATAAAATACCTACAAAATCATTGCTAGATAAGATATAATTTTTAAATTGTAATTGTCTTAAATTTTCTTTATCATTTTAAATATTATTTACAGTTTTAAATATTCGGAAATTTTCAAAATATAACAAGAGGGAAACATTTGTCTATAGCAAGAAGTAAAAATAGAAAAAAGAGAGAGAAAAGATCAAAAATTCTAAAATTTTTAGGATTTTTATCAATTATCGCTTCAATATTTTTTATAACTTTGCTTATATTTCCATTATATGTGATAGGTAAAATCGGTACTGATCTTCCAGACATAGATGAATTAACTCCACGGGAGCAACCACTTACTACTGAAATATATGCTTCAGATGGATCGCTTTTAGCTTATCTCCATGCTGAGGAAGATAGAAAAATTGTACCTTTAAATGAAATTTCTCGATATGTAATCAATGCAACAATTGCAAGGGAGGATGAGAGATTTTATGAACATCCAGGATTTGATATAGAAGCTATTATAAGAGCCTTATTGA
>JAUWOM010000079.1 GCA_030612085.1 Actinomycetes bacterium | reverse complement strand
TGGAGCTCCGTTGTAACCGGTACTAAGTACTCTACGGTCCTTAACTATTATAGCACCAACTTTTCTTCTCAAGCATGTTGACCTGCTTGAGACTAATTTTGCTATACTCATAAAATATTCATTCCATGGAGGTCTTTTATTATTCATAATTTTTAAAGCTTAATTAACAATTATTTAAATTTTTAAAAATTCAAATATATGCTTTGTGATATGCTTTCGAAGACATTTTCAGTCGAGAAAGTATACCCAAAGTATCCAATAACTTTTATTTTATTTCTTTTTCAGGTTGAATATTATAGAGCCTATCGCCTGCATCTCCCAGACCAGGTATTATATAACCACATTTATTTAAGTGAGAATCTATTGCGCAAGTAATTATCTTTACATCTGGATGATGTTTATTTAATTTTTTTATACCTTCTGGATCTGAAACAATATTTAAAAGTTTGATTTTCCTGGCACCATTTTTTTTGAGATAATCAATAGCCATAATCATTGAACCTCCAGTTGCAAACATGGGATCGACGATAAAGATAATATCTTCCTTCCTTAACTTTGGTGATTTCATATAATAACTTACTGGCTGTAGTGTCTTCTCATCCCGATAAATACCTAAATGCCCGACTCTTGCTCCAGGTATTAACTTCAAGGCTCCATTTAACATACCTAATCCCGCTCTTATGATGGGTATAATAACCAAATTTGAATCTTTGATTTTATCAACCTCAGTATCAATAAGCGGGGTTTTTATATTATATTTAATTGTAGGGATATCCTTAGTAGCTTCATACATTAAAATAATCGTTAATTCTTCTACAATTTCTCTAAATTCCTTTGACTTTGTGTCCTCATTTCTAAGTACCCCTAACTTATGTTTTACAAGTGGGTGATCAATAATTATAGGTTCCAATTTATCTCCTCCCTTCCAAATTTCCTGATATTTTAATATTAATTTTTAAATTGTCATCCTGACCCTGAGTGAAATGAAGGGGAAGGATCTCTTTATAAGATTCTTCAGGAGCAATTGCTCCTTCAGAATGACATCTTATATTATTGCTTTGTGGTATATTTTCGAAGACATTTTCAGTCGAGAAAATATACCCAAAGCTTTTAATATTTTTAAATTTTTTGAATAGCTTTAATTTTTTTAATTTTCATTTTCTAATTTTGAAATTTTTTTAATCCTTCTTTTATGCCTACCTCCTACAAACTTGGCATTAAGCCAACTTTCTACTACTTCTATTGCCTCTTCAGGTTCTAAGACTACACTACCCAATGTTATTATATTTGCATTATTGTGCTCTTTGCTTAACTTAGCTGTATCAATGTCATGAACATTTGCTGCCCTTATACCCTTAATCTTATTTGCAGAAATACACATTCCAATTCCAGTGTTACATATCAATATTCCCATCTTTACTTCATTAGAAGCGACCATCCTGGCAGCTTTTTCTGCAAAATCAGGATAATCAACTCTATCTTCTGAATATGTACCAACATCGATTACTTTATACTTTTTCTTTTTTAGATGATTTATTATTGCCCCTTTAAGAGCATATCCACCATGATCACTACCAATTACTATTTTCTTCATCTCACCTCAATCAATTTTGAACAATTTTTAAGATATTACTTTTATATCAACAATTATGTGATTCTTATCTTCCTTTCTTATTAAAAAATAAGTATACACTATGGGTTTTCTTTTTAAAACATTGAGGAAATAATTTTTGGCCAGGGTATTACTCCCTCTCTAATTAATTTAGGAAATTTTTCTCTTACATCAATGACAGTTGAGCCTTTCTTTAGCAATGAAGGACCAGAACAAATGATTAACTTTATTTTTCTTCCAATTTGTTTATCTACTATTTGAGCATTAATTGGATCTGCTCCTTCACTTAAGTTAGCACTTGTACCCGTTATTGCACCCACTTTACTTGTAAGAAAATTTACAATTTTGTTTGCTGGAACTCTAATACCAACACCATCTCTTCCCCCACAGATAATTGCTGGAACTAATTGGGTAGGTTTAAATATCATGGTCAGAGAACCTGGCCAAAACATTTTTGCAAGATTTATAGCATAGGGTAGTATTTCCCTGGCATACAAATCTAATGAGGGTAAAGAATCAATAAGAATTGGAATTGGATTTTTTATATCTCTTTTTTTGATTTTATAAACCTCTTTTACTGCATTCTCGTCACTTAATAATGCAGCTAAGCCATACAATGTATCAGTGGGAATAGCAATAACTTCTCCATCCTTTAAGAACTTAAAAGCATCTTTAAGTTGGTCAGTCAAAGGTTTTTTTTCATCAATTTTTAAAATTTCAGCCATCTCTTACCTTTAAAAATAGTTTTTTATTTTTCTTTTTTAAGGACGATTACTCTATCTATTTCTGATAAATCTTTAATTATTTCTATTATTCTATATCTTTTATTTTTTTCATGTTTTTGTTTTTTAAAGAAAAATTGGGATTGATTCATAATATCTTCTACGATTTTCCTAATTTTTTCAGATTGATTATACCCAATTTCTAAAAGAAGATATCCATTTTTCTTCAAAAAATTCAGAGATTTTGAAATTATTTCTCTGTAGTAAAAAAGTCCATCTTCGCCACCAAGTAAAGCATTTTCAGGTTCATATTCTCTAATTTCAGGCTGAAGTTCCTTAAACTTTGAAATTGGGACATATGGAGGATTACTAATAATTAAATCGAATGAAAGTTTTAGATTTGAAGGTAATGGTTCAAATAAATTACCTTTTAAAAAATTTATTCTATCTGAAAGATTTAGATTAACTGCATTACTCTTTGCAACTTCTAATGCTTTTTCATTAATATCTGTAGCATATACAAAACAATTAGAAACTCTGTTTGCAATTGCAAGTCCAATAGCACCACACCCCGTTCCAATATCCAAAACTAAAAGCTTTTTCTCATTTGATGATGTTAAATAATTATTTTTTCTAATATTTTTATTCGAATTTATATTTTTTCTTGCTTTCGTATTTATACCTACCTTTACATTTTCATTTGCTTTAATATCTTCATTAATACTCATATTTTTTAGAATTGAAATTGCTTTTTGGGCTAGAATCTCTGTTTCAGGTCGGGGAATAAAAACATCTTTTTTAATCTTAAGTTTTAAATCTAAAAAATTTACTTCACCAGTTATGTATTGAATTGGAACCCTATTTGACCTTGTAATCACAAGTTCCCAGAATTTTTCAAATTCATTTTTTGAGATAAAGTCATCAAGTTTAAGATAAAGTTTAGTCTTTGGAATTGATAATATATGTGAAATTAAAATTTCTGAAGTGATTCTTGGGGATTCAATGTTTTTTTCTTTTAAAAATTTTGTAGCTTTTTTAATAGCATTTTGAATGGAAATTGTTTCTTTTAACATATAATTGTTTCTTATTAGAGATTGCTTCGGGACTTCGTCCCTCGCAATGACAAACGGGGAAGCTTGTTCCTCGCAATGACACTTAAAATTTAATTCTACATCTTTACCTGTTTGAGCTTTTCTTCACGATCTTTTACGGAAAGTGCATTTATAAATCCATCTAATTCCCCTGATAAAACCTGTTCTAATTTATGAAGTGTTAATCCTATTCTATGATCTGTTACTCTGTTTTGTGGAAAATTATATGTTCTTATTTTCTCACTTCTTTCTCCCATTCCAATTTGACCTTTACGTTTAGTAGCCACCTCTTTTTGCTGTTCCCATACTTTTCTGTCTAATAATTTAGCTCTAAGTATTTTAAATGCTCTTTGTTTGTTCTGAAATTGAGATCTTTCATCCTGACAGGAAACTACAATTTTTGTTGGAATATGAGTTATTCTTACAGCAGAATCTGTAACATTTACATGTTGTCCTCCTGGACCAGATGACCGAAATGTTTGAATAGAGATATCATCAGATTTAATCTCAACATCTACTTTCTCAGCAACTGGTAAAACTGCAACAGTTGTGGTAGATGTATGAATTCTTCCACTTGACTCTGTTACGGGAATTCTCTGGACTCTATGGACCCCAGATTCATACTTAAATTTGTTATAAGCTCCTTTTCCACTAACTTCAAAAACAATTTCCTTAAAACCGCCCAAGTCTGAGGCATTTGATGAAAGTACTTTAACATTAAAATTATTCTTCTCACTATATTTTGAGTACATTTTGAAAAGATCAGATGCAAAAAGAGCTGCCTCATCACCACCAGTTCCAGCTCTTATTTCTACTATAATATCTTTTTGTGCATACACATCTTTTGGTAATAAAAGTTCCTCAATTTTTGTTTCCAAGTTTGACTTCTCTTTCTCAAGATTTAATAGCTCTTCAGTTATTAAATCCCTTAATTCCTTCTCTTTTTCGGTCTGCAACATCTCTTCTATTTCTTTTATTTCTGATTTAATTTTTCTATATTTTTGTGCTGCTTTAACTGTATCCTCTAATTGAGAAATCTCCTGGCTATACTTTTTTATTTTAACCGGATCCTTTGTTACATCAGGTCGTTTAAGCTTTTTTAATATATTATTATATCTATCTTCTATCTTTTTCAGCCTATCTAATAAGCCTTTCATCTTTTTACCTCATAAATTATATATAAGAATATTTTATTAATAATTATACTCTTCAAAGTCTATAAATGGATGGTTAAAAAACTTCATTAATTATTATATCCTTAATATCATATGTCATTATATTTTTATATTATTTATTTATATGTATTGTTAATGAGTTAGGTTAACACTTTTAGTATTTTATTCTTTGAAAATTTATATTATTTTGTCATCGCGAGCATATGCGAAGCAATCTCATGTTAAGTAAATTTAATAGTTTGTCTTATTTGAGATTGCCACGTCGCTAATACTCCTCGCAATGACAAGGTATTATTTCTTATTTAGAATTTTTTAAATAGAATCCTTACATACAAAAATGACAGCTTAATCTATAATCTCAAAATTCTAAGGGAGGGCTAAAAAATCTTGGTCTTGTATGAGTGTCTCTTCCTTTTTAATTTCCCTATTTATTACTTTTTCTAATGCCACAAT
>JAUWOM010000059.1 GCA_030612085.1 Actinomycetes bacterium | reverse complement strand
TTCTTGCAACCCAGAAGAAGATAATTTCATTAGCTGTTGTTAATGTATCTGTAGGAAAGAAATATTTCAGCTCTGGTGTTTCTTCTGGCCATCCTATGGTGGAAAATGGCCATAAGGCAGAGCTAAACCAGGTATCTAAAATATCCTCTTCCTGGTATATATTACTACTTTTACAACTTTTACATTCTTTTGGTGGATCTAACTCAACTGTAATTTCATTACAATCCCTGCAATAGTAAACAGGAATCCTGTGTCCCCACCAGAGTTGTCTTGATATACACCAATCTTTAATATTTCTCATCCAGTGGAAATAAACCTTTTCCCAATTTTCAGGTAAAAATCTAATATTATGATTCTCAACAACCTTTATTGCCATCTCTGCTAAAGGTTTCATTTTCACAAACCACTGTTCTGAAATTCTTGGCTCAATAACTACTTTGCATCTGTCATGTCTTCCAATGGCTAAAGAATGTTTCTCAGTTTTTTTTAATAAACCTGAATTTTTAAGGTCTTCTATTACTTTTTTTCTGCATTCATATCTATCTAAACCTTGATATTTTGGTATGTTTTCATTTATTTTTGCTCTTTCATTAAATATATTTACTTGTTTTAGATTATTGGTTAATCCTATCTCATAATCATTAAAATCATGAGCAGGTGTTATTTTGACTGTACCCGTTCCAAATTCTGGATCCACTCTTTCATCTGATATTATTAGTAATTCTCTACCAATTAGTGGTAGGATTGCAGTCTTTCCAATATATGATTTATATCTTTTATCCTTGGGGTGAACTGCAACAGCAGTATCACCCAACATTGTTTCAGGTCTTGTTGTAGCAACTGTTATATAGTTATCTTCTCCCTTTATTGGATAATCAATATACCAGAGATTTCCTTCTTCCTCTTCCTTTTCAACTTCTATGTCTGCAATAGTAGTTAAACACTTCGGACACCAGTTTATCATTTTAAAATCTCTATAAATTAATCCATCATCATAGAGTTTTTTGAATGCAGTTAGTACTGCTTTTGATAAACCTGGATCCATTGTAAATCTTTCTCTCTCCCAATCACATGAACAGCCAAGTTTTTTAAGTTGCTCAATTATTATATTCCCGTATCTTTCTTTCCATTGCCATGCTCTTTCTAAGAACTTATCCCTATCCAATTCATGTCTTGTTATGCCTTCATCAGCTATTATGTTTTCTAAAATATTGTGAACAGCGATACTTGCATGGTCTGTTCCAGGTAACCATAACGTGTTATATCCCTGCATTCTCTTATATCTTATAATTATGTCCTGGATAGTGCTATTTAGTGCATGACCTAAATGCAGAACACCAGTAACATTTGGAGGTGGAATAACTATTGTAAAAGGTTTTTTGCTTTCATTAACTTCAGTATGAAAATAACCTTTTTTTAACCAAAAATTGTATATTTTATTTTCGACTATTGAAGGATCATATTTTTTGCTAATAATTTTATTCATAAGATTTGCAAATTTTTAAAATTAAAATTTGCTTCCCCCTTTAACTATAATTTTTAATTAATTTAAACAAAAAAACCCAATTCTAAAAGGACGAATTGGGCATAATTCGTGGTACCACCTTCTTTCTCCAAAAGGGGAGCACTCATTCTATATAACGGACTTACCGATTAGGTTACCTTGGTTAAATTGTCCTTATAGTCTTTTAGTGAAGATTTCATCTATTATTCCATATTTCTTTGCATGTTCAGCAGTCATAATAAAATCTCTATCAGTATCTTTATTGATTTTTTTAACTGATTGACTCGTATGTTTAGCTAATAGTTTATTCATCATTTCTCTCATTCTCAATATCTCCTTAGCATGAATATCAACATCCGTAGCACTTCCTGTTGTTCCACCACTTGGTTGGTGAAGAAGAATTCTTGCATGTGGAAGAGCAAATCTCTTTCCTTTTTCCCCAGCAGCCAAAATTAAAGCAGCTCCACTTGCTGCTTGCCCCATACAAATAGTAGAAACAGGTGACTTAATAAATTGCATCGTATCATAAATAGCCATAGTAGATGTTATCAAACCACCAGGACTGTTTATATAGAGATTAATATCTTTTTCAGGATCCTCTGCTTCTAAAAAAAGTAACTGGGCCATAACCAAATTGGCAAGTCTATCATCTATGTTATCACCTAAAAAAATTATTCTTTCTTTTAATAATCTTGAATAGATATCAAAAGATCTTTCACCCCTACTTGTTTGTTCAATGACTATTGGTATTAAATTACTCAAACTCTACCTCTTTTTAAAAAATTGATAATAAATTATATGATACTGCATAAGTTTAAAGGTATTAAATTATACAAATTTCACTTTCTTTTAAACAATTTTTGCATTATCAAGTAAAAAATCTAATGTTTTTCTTCTCCTTAATTCCAGTTTTAGATCATAATAACCCATTCCCTTAATATAGTAGTTATAAACATCATCTTTTTTATCACCGGCATAACTTGCTATTCTTTTAGCTTCAGATTTCAATGTTTCATCAGATACTTTTATATTCTCTTTTCCCGAAACTTTATCTAAAATTAGATTATTACTAATTTCTAATTCAGCTCTTTTTTTGTAATTTTTTTCAAATGACTTTTTATCCTGATTTGTCATTTTTAAAAAGTCATCTAAACTTGACTCCTGTTTTTCCAGATTTTGTTTAAAACTATCGATAAGCTCTTTACTTCGATTTTCTATCATAATAGGTGGAATGTCAATCGGGTTATATTTAATTAATTCCTCTAGTATCTTAATCTTTCTTAAAGATTTGATATCCTCCTGTTTTTTCTTTTTTGTCTCATTTTTAATATATTTATTTAACTCATCTAAGTTATTAAAACCACCCACCGTTTTTGCAAATTCATCATTAACTTCGGGCAGTAATTTCTTTTTTATAGCTTTTAATTTAACATGACACTTTATTTTTTTACCTGCTATTTTCTTATTAAGATGGTTCTCTGGATATGACATTTCTAAAATCTTCTTATCACCTATTCTCATTCCAATTAACTCTTTTTCCTTATCACCAAATGAAGCTCCTGATCCAACTTGTAATAAATAATCTGTACCACTATTTTCTTTTACTAATGTATTGTCTAAATAATAGTCAATATCAGCAACTATATAACTATCTTTTTTTACAACTTGGTTCTCATCCTCTTCCAATCTTGCAAATTGATTTCTTAATCCTTCAAGTTGTGATTTAACTTCTTTCTCTCCAACTCTTGCTATTTTTTTCTCTAATTTAATTCCCTTATATTTTTTCAGTAAAACCTCCGGTTCAACTAATACTTTAACTGTAAATTTTAGAGCTTTTTCTTTCTCTAACTGTTCAACTTTTATTTCTGGTTTAACAACAGGTTTTACCTTTGACTGTGAAACTGCTTGAAGATAGTATTTTAGTACAGATTCTTCTAAAGCCTCCTTTAAAATATAATCTTGACCAACTCTTGCATCTATAATTTTTTTAGGTATGTTTCCCTTTCTAAAACCAGGAATTTTTAATGATTTTGAGATCTTTTTGTAAGCTTGTTCAATATCCTTTTTGAACAAGTCATACGGAACCTCCACTTCTATCTTCACCTTATTTTTCTCAATTTTTTCTACTAATGTCTTTATTTTTATATTATTCATCTTAAGCTTTTACCTCTTACTAATTTTTATAAAATTATATCAGAAAACTATTTCTACAATCAGTAAACATAACCTTACTAATACTAAATCTTGAAGTATATAGCCTTTTGTTTTATATAGTTAATAATGCAACCCTGAAGGGTTGCCCTACATGATTTATTAAATCTTGAAGTATATAGCCTTTTGTTTATATATACAAAAAATTCATAAAAATTATTTGGTAAAAATGGTGCGAGAGGGGGGACTCGAACCCCCAAGGTTTTACCCACTAGATCCTAAGTCTAGCGTGTCTGCCAATTCCACCACTCTCGCAGTTTTAAAAACTGGTGGGTCGTGCAGGCTTCGAACCTGCGACCTGCTGATTAAGAGTCAGCTGCTCTACCAGACTGAGCTAACGACCCACTTTCTCTTTGTAGTGTTTTTGGTACTATTATATAAATTTTTTGGCGCGCCTGAAGGGATTTGAACCCCCAACCTTCGGATTCGAAGTCCGCTGCTCTATCCAACTGAGCTACAGGCGCTTACATCTTTTTCTTCATTGAAATAATAAATATTCTTTATTACCCTTAAAATCGTAAAGTTTATTTGTAATAAAGGAAAATTTTATAATCAAATGGAGCGGATGACGGGGTTCGAACCCGTGACCTTCACCTTGGCAAGGTGACATTCTACCAACTGAACTACATCCGCATTTAATAATCTGGGGTGAACGACGGGATTTGAACCCGCGACCTCAGGAGCCACAATCCTGCGCTCTAACCAAGCTGAGCTACGCTCACCACTATTCTAATTATCTCAAACTACGAAAAATATTTCAATTTAAATTCAGTTATTGATATCAGATTATGTAAAAATATCCAAAAAAATTAAAATTATAAGAGGTGAAAGAACTTATTTATGAATGATTTAAATATCAAACTTCACAAAGCTATTGATAAACTTTATTTAATGAAATAAAAAATATTAATAAAAAAATGGCGCGCCTGGAGGGACTCGAACCCCCGACCTACGGATTAGAAGTCCGTAGCTCTATCCAACTGAGCTACAGGCGCACATAATTTAAATTTATTATTTTATCTAATTATATCAATATTTTTAAGAAAAATTTTAACATTGTTATTATGTAAATTTTCCTAATTTTTAATTATATTTCTCTTTTTAAGGTATTCAAATAAATCTTTTCTGAATCTTATTATAGTGAATAAAGTTAAAACTAATCCAAAAAGAAGATAATATACAGATTTATAATCAATCCAGAGATAAATAGTTCCTGCTAAGAATCCTGCAATTGCCCCAACTGAAGCTTCTTTTAAGATTAGTGCAATTAATGCTCCACCTACCAAACAAGGAATAAGTACTATAGGATTTATCATACTCATCACACCTAAAGTTGTTCCAACTCCCTTTCCACCAATAAAATTTAGATATAGAGGCCAGTTATGACCTGCAACAGCTGCTATACCAGTTAAAAGATAGACTATTTCATTTGAACTAAATTTTTGAGCTAAAAATACTGCTAAGACTCCCTTTGCTACATCTAAAAGACCACCTAAAAGACCAATTGGTAAACTTACGTTTCTTGCAGCATTTAATCCACCAACATTTCCACTTCCTATACTTCTTATATCCTTACCTGTAAAAAGTTTAACTACAATATAAACATTAGGTATTGAACCTAATAAGTATCCCAATATCACTAATGAACCTGATAATAATATCTCCAAGATACCCCCTTTTTAAAAATCTATAATTAAGATTAGGTTAATATGTGAAGTTAAAAAATACTAAATTATTTTATATATTTTAAACCTAAAAAAGATTAGATTTATAAGCTAACACTTTATTTAATTCCTATCTTCTTTCCACCCTTATAATATATATCAAGAGCTTTATTAATATCCTTTATAGAATGAGTGGCCATCACATGATTTCTAATCCTGTTTGTATTTTTTGGAATAGCTGGATAAAGAATTGGACAAACATATATTCCATTGTCATTTACAAATCTTGCAAGCTCCAATGTTCTTTCTTCATCTCCTATTAGAATTGGAACTACTGCAGTTTCACTATTCATGGTATTATAGCCCATTTCAATTAATCCCTGATTAAATAACCTGGTATTTTCTCTCAACTTTTCATATCTCCATGTTTCTTTCTCCATAACATTCAAAGCCGCTAAAGCTGCAGCAACCGATGATGGTGGAAGACTTGCAGAAAATACAAAACCCCTTGAAATATGTTTTAAATAATTGATTAAATCTTTGTTACCAGCAATATAACCACCGACACTTGGTATTGTTTTACTCAATGTCCCCATCTTAATATCTACACTTCCATCGATATTAAAATGCTCTTCTATTCCCCTTCCAGTTTCTCCTAATACTCCTAATGCGTGAGCTTCATCTATCATTACATCTGCTCCATACTTATCAGCTAATTTTCTTATATTTGGTAGATCAGCAATATCTCCATCCATACTAAAAACTGCATCTACTATAATTAACTTTATATTATAATCTTTGTTCTTCTCTAATATCTTTTCTAAATGTTTCATATTATTATGTTTATAAGTTCTAAAATGAGCTCCTGATAACATACAGCCATCAATAATACTGGCGTGATCAAGTTTGTCCATTACAATAATATCTTTTGTACTTGTCAGACTCGAAATGGAAGACAAGTTTGCAACATAACCACTACTATATGTAATTGCTGCCTCTACTTTTTTAAATTCAGCTATCTTCTCTTCCAGTTTTGTGTGTAATGTTGTAGTTCCTGCTAATAATCTAACACCACCTGTAGCTGAGCCATATTTATCAATTGCATTTTTAGCAGCTTGCATTATATCTGGATGGTCCGAAATACCTAAATAACTATAAGAGGCAAAGTTAATATACTCTTTTCCTTCAACAATTACTTTTGCACGTGAAGGACCTTGAATCTCTCTCATATAAAAATACCTATTAGCTTTTTTTGCATTTTTTAATCTTTGAGAAAAAAGTTTAATTTTTTCCGATCTTTCTATCATTTATCCTCCATCATTTTCTTATTTTCTATAAAAATTACATTTTAAAAATTTTCCAAAAAAACCAAAAAAATAAATTAAAAAAA
>JAUWOM010000077.1 GCA_030612085.1 Actinomycetes bacterium | reverse complement strand
ATGCTTCAGTTGCACCTGATAACATTATTTTTGCATTAGAAAATGGAATTCATGCAGTGATTGGAACAACAGGTATAGATGAACAAAAAATAGCAAAGATAAAGAAAAAAGCAGAGGAAGTTAAAGCTAATGTTATTATGGCACCAAATTATGCGATTGGAGCAGCAATGATGATGAATTTTGTAAAGAAAGCAGCTCCAAATTTTAAGGATTGCGAGATAATAGAACTTCATCACGATAAAAAAGCAGATGCACCTTCTGGAACCGCATTAGCTACAGCAAATCTTATTAAATCCATATATAAAAGTAGGAAAAGATTAAAAGATGGAGAAAAGGAGAAGGTAGAGGGAGCAAGGGGTTGTTTTGCTTCAAATATTCATATTCATAGTATAAGATTGCCTGGTCTTATAGCACATCAAGAAGTAATATTTGGAACTACAGGACAGACATTAACTATCAGACATGATTCTATATCAAGGGAATCTTTCCTTCCTGGTATTTTTTTAGCAGTTAGAAATGTAGCAAAAATGCCAGGGTTCACATATGGAATAGATAAGCTATTGGGATTTTAAACTTTTATATCATTCTTGTATGTAAATATAAATTTGTAATTAGCATAGTTTATAAAATTAAAGATGAAAATAGTAGTACAAAAATTTGGTGGAACATCACTTTCAACTAAGAAAAGAAGAATAAAGTGTGTTGATAGAGTCGTTGAATTAAAGAAAAAAGGGGAATCTCCTGTTATTGTTGTTTCAGCAATTGGAAGAAAGGGAGATTCTTATGCAACTGACAGTTTGCTTAACTTAGTTGATGTGGATTTTTCACAAAAAGAGGACTTAGACATGTTAATGTCTTGTGGTGAGATAATTTCAGCTGTTATATTCTCAAATATACTTCAGAAAATGGGATTTAAAGCAAAACCGCTCTCAGGTGAAATGGCAGGAATTATTACTGACAATAGTTATGGTGATGCACAAATAAAATATATAAACATAAAATATATAAAAGACTTGTTAGAGAAAGATATAATACCTGTTGTTGCAGGATTTCAAGGAAGAAGTGAGAATGGTTTCATAACAACATTGGGAAGAGGTGGAAGTGATACTACTGCAGTTGCATTAGCAGTTGCTTTAAATGCAAAAAGAGTAGAGATATATTCAGATGTTGCAGGATTGTTTACAGCTGATCCTAATATAGTAAAAGAAGCAAAAGTGATTGATAAGACTGAGTATGAGGAATTATTTAATATGTCTTGTCATGGAGCAAAAATAGTTAATATTGAAGCAGCTGAAATCGCTTTAAAGAGTGATAATATAACCCTGGAATTAAAAAGTGCTTTTAGTCCAGAAAAAGGAACAAAAGTTTTAAAAAAGGTTGAAGAGGGTAAAATTGATTTTAAAACTAAAAAATTTGCAAGAGCTGTAACTCATATTCCAGACATAATACAGATTTCGATAAAGCTTGAAGAGAATATAGATGAGGATAAAAGGAGATTAGAAATATATAGTAGTCTTGCAGAAAAAAATATCAGTTTAGATATGTTTACTGTTTCACCTGGTATTCTGATTTTTACATTAAATAGTGAATATAAAGAAAAAGCTATAGAAATTTTAAATAAACTAAATGTAAACTTCAGGTTAAGGGAGAATTGTGCTAAAATATCTCTTGTTGGAACAAGAATTCATGGTGTACCAGGAATTATGGCTAAAATAGCGAATAGTTTATATAGAGAAAAAATTAAAATTTTACAAACTGTTGACTCTCACTCGACAATATCATGTCTTGTAAACGAAAAAGATATAAAAAGAGCATTAAAAGTACTTCATAAGGACTTTCATTTAGGTAATAATAAGTAAATAAAGTAAGTGGTAAATAAATCAAAAGTAATAAATAATAAATAAAACATGCAAACATTAAAAAGACTAAAATTTTTAGTGACTCAAAATTTTTAATAAATAACAGGAGTATATAATGAATAAGCAATTAAAGGGAAATTTATTTACAGCAATGGTTACACCATTTAATGATGATTATAGTCTAAACCTGGACATGGCAAAAATTTTAGCTAAAAAATTAATAAAAGAAGGTTCAGATGGAATTATTGTTTGTGGTTCAACGGGAGAATCTCCAACATTAACCGGAAAAGAGAAGTGTAAAATGTTTGAAGCTGTAAATGAAGCGGTTGGTGATATAGCCACAGTTGTAGCTGGAACTGGAACATATTCGACGAAAGAAACTGTTGAATTGTCAAAGATTGCTCAGGAAATTGGAGTGGATGGAGTAATGTTAGTAGGTCCTTATTACAATAAACCACCCCAGGAGGGATTATATCAACATTTTAAAACAGTTGCGGAAAATATAGATATTCCAATTTTAATATATAATGTACCATCAAGAACCTCAAGAAATATTGATGCTTCTACAATCATAAGATTATCAGATATTGAGAATATAGTAGCAGTAAAAGAAGCAAGTGGAGATTTCAAACAGATTACTAAAATAATTACAGGAACTCCAGATAGTTTCAAAGTATTAAGTGGAAATGATAGTGATACATTTGGAGTTTTAAATTTGGGTGGAGACGGGATAGTAAGTGTTGCTTCTCATATAGTCGGGAAGGAAATTAAAGATATGATAGAAAGCTATAAAAAAGGTGATATTAAGAGAGCTCGAGAAATCCATTTAAAACTAATGGATATATTTGAAACACTATTTATAACAACAAATCCCATTCCTGTAAAAACAATGGTTAATATGCTGGGAATAAATGTTGGTCCTTTAAGACTCCCACTTGTTAATGCTACTGAAAATGAGAAAAAAAGATTTAAAGAATCTTTAAATAAATTAAATCTACTGTAGGAAAATCTAATTAATTATAGAATTAATATAATTAACAGTATTGATATAGGTTTAATATAAATACTTACGGTTGATTAATAGAAGAAATAAAAATAATGGTAAATAAAAGGTCCGCAAAAAAATCAAATAAAAAAACAAGGAATAAATCTTATAAAAATAGTCGTAATAGTAAGAGCAAAAAAACTGTAAGACAAAATCCTAAGAGAAAAAAGCAAATGGCAAAAAGAAGACCTAAGCATAATTCTAAAAAAAGTGAGCCGATATTTAAGGAGAAAAAAGATTTATATGGGTTGTTAGTATTAAGTATAGCACTTCTTTTTGCTGTAATTATTTATACAAAAGCATCAGGTATCTTTGGTGAAAAAATAAATGAAATATTGGAATTGATATTTGGAGTTGGTAAGTATGCAATTCCTTTTATACTTTTTGCTTGGTCAATATCTTTTCTTGTAAGAGAGGAAAAGGCTAATTATAAACAAATAGGTATAGGTCTTTTAATTACTTTCATATCAATTCTGGGACTTATTCATTTAAGAGTAAGCAGAAATCAAATGCTAAATAGAAACGTTATTGTAACTTATGGTGGATATATAGGTGGTTATTTAACTTATTATTTATCAAAATTTATTGGAAAGATTGCAACTTCAATCATTTTACTATTATCTCTTATTATTTCGACTTTGATACTTACAAGAAAATCTTTAAAAGAAATCAAGGATGATATAAAAAACCTGTCTATGAAATTAAAATTTTTAAAACCAATTCTTAAAAAACCTTATATACTAACAAGGGAATCAGAAAAAATTTATACATCTGCAGAATTAAAGGAAAAAAAATCAAAGCCCAAGCACGCATTTGAACCTATTGAGAAATTTAGAAAAATTTATAAAACAAAAGAAACACTTCAAACCGATAAAGCTATTTTATATGAAACAAGCCCAACTCAACTTGTAATGTCAGTTGCAAGTGTTGTTGAGGATAAAGCTTATAAAATACCGCCACTTTCACTCTTACATAAGTCTAAGAGTTTAATTTCTACTATTACTAAAAGGAATGTAAAAGATGTAGTAAGAACATTAGAAAGGATACTTTCAGACTTTAAGATTGAAGCTAAAGTTAGTGATGTTACCAGAGGCCCCAATGTGACTCTATTTTCGATACAATTAGCGCCTGGTATAATGGTGCGAAAAATATTAACTCTTGAAAATGATTTATGTGTTGCTTTGGGAACTCCAGACCTGAGGATATTAACTCCAATACCAGGAAAAGCTGCATTAGGACTTGAGGTCCCAAACAAAGTAAAGGAAATAGTGACATTAGGAGATATATTATTATCTCCAGATATAAATCCGAACAGAGGAATATTGACTGTTCCAATAGGAAAAGACCTAAATGGAGATCCAGTATTTATCGATATTGTAGAGATGCCACATTTACTTATTGCTGGAGCTACAGGTTCAGGAAAAAGTTCATGTTTAAATAATATATTAACTTCACTACTCTTTCAAACAAGACCCTGGGATGTTAAATTCTTAATGATCGACCCAAAAATGGTTGAATTAAATGTCTTTGACGGGATTCCTCATCTTTTAACAAAAGTGGTTACAAAACCCAAGGAGGCAGCAGCTGCACTTGCCTGGGTTGTTAGAGAGATGGAACAAAGATTTGAAATCATTGCAAAGGCAAGAGTTAGGTCTATAGAACAATATAATGTAAATTTGGATGAGTTAAATCAACAATTGACAGAGGATGAAGAAAAGTTTCAACATATACCATATATTATTGTTTTTATAGATGAGCTTTATGATTTAATGATTATATCTGCATCTGAAGTTGAGGATTCAATTTGTAGAATTGCTCAGATGGCTAGAGCAGTTGGAATTCATTTAATAGTTGCTACACAAAGACCATCAGTTAATGTTATAACAGGAATAATAAAGGCAAATATTCCTTCAAGAATTGCTTTCGCTGTTACCTCAGGAACAGATTCCAGGGTAATACTTGATCAGGTTGGAGCGGAAAAATTAATTGGTAAAGGAGATATGCTTTATCTACCAACAGCTGCATCAACTCCTATAAGAATCCAGGGAGCATTTGTAACTCAGAGGGAGGTAGAAAGCACTGTATCCTATATTAAAAATCAAGTTAAACCTAAATATATTAAAGGGATAACAGATGTAGAATCGAAAATTTCTCCTGCTGCAAAGGAGGATGAAGCTCTTGTTGAGGAAGCTTTAAAAGTAATATTAAAGGCTGGATATGCATCAGTTTCACTCTTACAGAGAAGATTAAGATTAGGTTATTCAAGAGCAGGAAGACTAATAGATATTTTAGAAGACATGGGAGTTATTAGTGGTTATGCTGGAAGTAAACCCAGAGAAGTTCTTATAACAGAAGAAGAGTTTGAAAAAATAAAATCCAATGAATAAGATCATCCAATTCCAATTTCC
>JAUWOM010000103.1 GCA_030612085.1 Actinomycetes bacterium | reverse complement strand
TCCTCGTTTGTCATTGCGAGGGACAAAGTTCCGAAGCAATCTCATCTGGAATAAAAAATTTATGAATAAGAAGATTTATTTAAAACAAAAGATTAGTAATGTTTATAAAAAAATAGAAGAAGTAGCAAAAAGAAGTGATCGCTTAACTTCAGACATAATGTTAATTGCAGCATCGAAGTATGTTAAATCTGATGAATTAATGGTAGCAATTGAAAATGGTATAAAACATGTTGGTGAAAATAGAGCAAAAAAATTAATTGATCTATATAATAATATAGGAGATTTAGTTACATGGCACTTTATTGGACATCTTCAGAGCAGGAAAGTGAAATTAGTCATTCCAATTGTAGAATATATACATTCAATTGATTCTATATCAACAGTAAAAGAGATTGATAAAAGAGCAAAAAATATTGATAAAATTCAAAAAATATTAGTAGAAGTAAATATATCTGGTGAAGAGACAAAGTATGGAATTAAACCCAACCTATTAGTTGATTTTGTAAAAGAAATATCAAATTATAAAAATGTAAAAATAGTTGGTCTTATGACCTTAGCTCCTTTTACAGATGATATGTCAATTTGTAGAAGGATTTTTAAAACATTAAGAGAACTTAAAAATAAGATAAACAAGAAGTATCCAGATCTTTCTCTTTCACATTTATCAATGGGAATGAGTAATGATTTCGAGATAGCCATAGAAGAAGGGTCAACTATGGTAAGAATAGGTGCCGCAATTTTTAAATAAGTGAGGTGATTTTTTTGTCAGGATTTTTTAAAAAGGTATTGATTTTTTTAGGTTTGGCTGAAGAAGAAGAGGAATTTCTTGAAGAAGAGGAAGAAGAAAGATTTTCAAGAGGTCGTTTTACAAAACCGGTAGTTAAGTACTCGGGAGAGAATAAGAGAGAATATGTTAAAAGAATAAATAAGTCAAAAGAATTTATCCAATCTGAAGTATATATTATTGAACCACATAGTTTTAGTGATTCACAAGTTATGGGTGAAAAGTTTAAAGCAAATATTCCAGTGATTATCAATCTGCAGGGAGTTGATCAAGATCTGGCAAAAAGAGTTATAGATTTTGCAAGTGGTATTACATACGGTCTTGATGGTGGAATTCAAAGAGTTGCAGATAGAGTTTTTCTTTTAACACCTTATAGTATTGAGATATCAGCAGAAGAGAGGATAAGATTGCAAGAAAAAGGACTTTTTAATCAATTTTAATCTATTTTTGATCATTATCAGCATTTTTGGAGGATAAAATATGCATGATTTTAATAAACTCTGTTTTATTGGAGCTGGAAATATGTGTGAAGCTCTTCTTGCGGGGATTATCTCATCGAAATTTTTCCCGGTGGAGAATATTATTCTAAGTGATATCAGGAAGCAAAGGCTTAAATATTTAGAGGAGAAGTACAATGTGAAAACTACGATGGATAATAAAGAAGCTGTTAAAGTTTCTGATATAATATTTTTTTCAGTAAAACCACAGAATATTGCCACAGTTTTAGAGGAAGTAGGAGAACTTTTAAGATCTGATCAAATGGTAATTTCAATTGCTGTTGGTATTCCCACATATTTCATTGAATCATATATGAAAGAAGAAGTTCCTGTAATAAGAGTTATGCCAAATACTCCTGCACTTTTTCAATCAGCAATATCTGTATTAAGTAAAGGAAAATATGCGAATGATAAACACCTAAATTTTGCCAGGGAATTACTTTCTTGTGTCGGGGATGTTGATATATTACCTGAGAAGTTGCAGAATGCTGCTGCTGCTATTAATGGTTGTGGACCTGCCTATTTTTTCTATTTTATAGAATCTTTAGTAGATGCAGGGATATCAGTTGGACTTAATAAAGATATTGCAAAAAAACTGGCAGTTCAGACTATGGAAGGTTCAGTCAAGATGTTGAAGGAGTCTGATAAATCTCCAACTGAATTAAGAAGAATGGTTACGTCTCCTGGTGGAACAACTATTGCAGCATTAGAGCAATTTGAAAAAGGAGCAATTAGATATCACATATTAAAAGCAATAAAAGCAGCAACAAATAGAGCTGAGGAACTAAGTAAGCAATTAATGAAGTAAAAAATAAAAAAATTTGATAAAATATTAAAGCAATATTATGAAAGGAGATATAGATGAGAATAACACCAATAGATATCCAGGAAAAGCAGTTTCACATATCTTTGAGGGGATATAATCCAGAAGAAGTAGACACCTTTTTAGATACCATAGCTGGAGAATTAGAAACGCTTCATAAAAAGAATAACGATTTGGAGAGAAGACTTAATGAAGTAGAACTAAAAAGGGAGACAGGGGGAGAACCGAGTGAAATTAGAAAAATAATGGAGACTACATTAATTTCTGCACAAAAATCTGCAGAAGAAATCATTAAAGCTGCTAAACTTGAATCAGAAAACATAAAAATAGAATCGGAAAAAAAATCTGATGAGCTTGTGCTTAAATCTCAAGATGAAATTAGAGAAATGTTAGAAGATATCCAGGAAATTAAGAAAATACAGGATAAATTGAATAATAGTTTAACAGAAATTTATAATAGATTATCATCAGTTTTAAAAACTGAAAAGATATATGAAAGACCTCCAGCTGTAGAAGAGGATTTAAGTGAAAAGATTGTTGAAGAAAAAGAAGGGGTAAAAGGAAAGCATAAGGAGAAAAAAACAGAATCCTTTGCTAATAGTGAAATAGCTGATAAATTTTTTGATGAGGAAAATATAGTTTAATTAAATAGCAAGATTGTTTAATTTGCTATTTTGATTTTAATCTGACTTTATATAATTTCTTTAAAAATATAATAAGATTATTATAATAGGAGAAACGTAGAAATATTCAAATAAAGTAATTTAAATTTATATAAAAAGATATCAGATAAAACCTCTCTTAAATTTTAATGGGAGGTTTTTATTTATGAACTACTTATACTAAAAGGAAATAAAGGAAAAAAATCCGATTATAAATTATATTTTATGTATAATTATATAAATATTCTGTACTTACTTATATATTTATACACTGTTTTATTAGCAATTACCAAGGATTTCTTGGAGTAAAAATGTTTAAACCAGCTAAAAGTAAAGTTGATTTAGTAAAACTTGAAAACAATATTTTAGAGTTCTGGAAGAATAATAAAATCTTTCAAAAGAGTCTAAAAAATAGAGAAACCAGTGAAAGATTCATTTTTTATGAAGGACCTCCATATGCTAATGCAAAACCAGGTGTTCATCATGTGTTTGCAAGGTCATTTAAAGACATATTTTCTCGGTACAAAACAATGAAAGGATATTATGTGCCAAGGAAAGGTGGATGGGATACACATGGTCTACCTGTAGAGCTTGAAATTGAAAAGAAATTAAGTATAAATAGTAAAAAGGAAATAGAAAGAATTGGAGTTAAACATTTTAATGAGCTATGTAAAAAAAGTGTTTTAAGGTATATTGAAGATTGGGTCAAGTTAACAGAAAGAATCGGTTTCTGGTTAGACATGTCTGATGCATACTTTACTTTTACAAATGACTATATTGAAACTGTATGGTGGATTTTAAAACAAATATATGATAAGGATCTTTTATATGAAGGATACAAAGTTATAACTTACTGTCCTAGATGTGGAACCCCTCTTTCAAGT
>JAUWOM010000117.1 GCA_030612085.1 Actinomycetes bacterium | reverse complement strand
AAGATGGAATAGATAAATCCAGCAACAAAAGTAGCCGTAGAAATGACATTAAGTAATTTTTCATGCTTAATAGGAACAGAAACTGCCAGTCTTTTTGATGTTGCTTTACCTTTACTACCACAAATCGATATAATCGGAGGGAGAAAAAACCAAATCATGAAGATCCATGCATTCCATATGCCTAACTCAAAAGCTGGCTTAATTGACATTTTTTCCTCCTTCTTTTACTTTCATGTTTTACCACGAAGTTAGCATTTCGTCTAACTCTTTTTTATACGAAATTTTTTCATAAAACAATTATTTTTATATGTATTATACGAAATTAGATTAAGTCATAATCAAATCAAAACTGTCTTCATTTTATCAAATTTCAATGATTATGCAATAATTAATAGATCAATTAGAAGCTGGGTTAAGAATTTGCAATTATAGTTCTAAAACAGTAAAGGACTATCTTTACAATCTTATAGAATATCTTGATTTTAAGAAGAGTAATCTTGAGAAGTTAGACATTGAAAATATTAAAATCTTTTTATTGCTAAAGAAAAAAACTAGTGTTTCGTCAAAACTTACCTGCTAATTTACATCAGATTTTCTTCTGAAAAACTAAAATGTTTATTATCTCATATTATTATATGATCAAGAACTTTAATTCCAACTATCTTACTTGATTCTATTAGCCTTTTAGTTATAGCTAAATCATCGCTACTTGGGGTAGGATCTCCAGTGGGATGATTATGAATAAAAATAATAGATGTAGCTGCTTCACGTATTGCAGGTCTTAAAGCTTCTCTTGGATGTACAATTGAGGAAGTGAGAGAACTGGGGCCTTTGCTACATCGTGTTACAGATACAATCCGGGTTATTTTGAAACCTGATCAGATCTATGTATGCCTTTGGTCACACGCAGGTTGGAAGCCTGGACACTTGCATTTCATTATTCAGCCATCATGGAATCATTTGAAACGAGAGCATCAACATCCTAGTCCATTTCTGCAAGTGGATATGTTTAAAGCCAATGTACTACCTTCTAATAAGGAAATTAAGGCTTTCTGCAAAAAAGCTAAAGAACTCATTCGAGCTCTCGGGTGTGATTAAGTAGAAATTTTTTACCTTTATATATACTTTTTCGCAAGTAGGATTGTTTAGTTATATTTGTTTTATATAATAGGCAATAAGATTATCATTAAATACACAATTTTTCAAAAAAATAAATTGAAAAAGTAACATCTACTCTGATTCCTTGGTTTCAGAAAGCTTCTTACCTAAACCTTATACTACTCTTAATACTTCTAGTGGAACTGAAAATACAATTGTATTCTACTTAACTGATAATATATCATTAATAGAATTTAAAGTTCTAAAATATAGGTATCTTTCATGTGTTAAAGACTTAGGAGGTACTCAGTGAGCAAACCCATATTTTTAGAAATTAAGCAGGTAACAGAGCTTTTTCCAAAAGCTCCATTTAACTTTGATGCTACTATACACAAACCTGACCACTTTCCATCAGCAGATAATGAGTGGGAACCTAGGATCCGATGGCAGACAATGATTTGGAAAAAAGTACCTATAGGATTGAAGTTTGAAAATCAGGGGACAATTGATAATCCTAGAGTCTTACTTTCAATCTGGTCGCAAGATGAGCTTGGTCAAGATTTCCTAAATAGTATTACTGATGAAATTAAATACCGCTATTATTTTCAACTGGACTTGACTGAATTCATTCAAAGATTTAGAAATGATTCTCAATTAGGTCCAGTCATTAACAAATGGCGAGGGATGAAGCCTTTAAATGTAAGTTCACTCTATGAGTATTTAATTGTTGCTATTGTTTTGCAAAATGCAACTGTAAGACGTTCTGTCAATATGATGCAGGCTCTATTTGAAAACTATGGGACTTTGCTTTCTTATGATGGTAAAGAGCTTTACTGTTTCTGGGAACCAGGAGTAATTGATAAAGTAACTGAAAAGGATCTTAGAGATCTGAAGATTGGTTATAGAGCAAAATCTATAAAAAGAGTCACTAATGCTTTTGTTAGAGAAAAAATTAATGAGTATGAATTGAGGAACAAATCCAGAGAAGAACAGCAGGAAGCTTTACTTGCATTATATGGAATTGGTCCTGCTTCAGTTGGATATATTCTCTCTGATGTCTTTCATCACTTAGATGAACTAAACTACATTTCACCTTGGGAGCAGAAGATCTATTCTAAGCTTTTCTTCAATCAAGACCCAGATAAACCAGTCTCTGTGGATAAACTTCTAAAGTTTTTTGACCAGTGTTATGGTAAATATAAAACACTCGCTGTTCACTATATCTGGGAAGATCTATTTTGGAAAAGAAAGTATGAGAAAATAGAGTGGCTAGAGAAGTTAATTAGACTTTAAAATATCTATGTCTGCTAAAATTCTTAAATTTTTAATAATCATACTCCCCATATCTTAAATCACTTTTTATATAAAATCCTTTAAAATTTAAAAATAAATTGTTAATTTTTTATATAATATGTAAGAAAAGCATATAT
>JAUWOM010000018.1 GCA_030612085.1 Actinomycetes bacterium | reverse complement strand
CATACTGGGGTTAACTTAGATGGTAAGTTCATTGAGTTTAAAAACTCAAGAGTTGATAAATATTGGCAAAAGAGAGTTCAAGAAATACAAAGCAGAAGAGATCACTGCATTAAAGGAAGCAGGAAATACAATAAACTAAACAAAAATCTTATAAGAATGAAAAGAAAATATGCTAATCAACTAAAAGATTTTCAACATAAGTTATCAAAAAAGATAATAGATAACACAAAAGCAAATACAATAATTATTGGTGATTTATCAGCAAAAGACATGTCAAAGAAAAAGAAAGGCAAGTCAAACCATAGAGGTACAAGAGGATTAAATAGATCAATTATGAACACAGGAACTCTTGGAAGATTTGTTAGATTTCTAACCTACAAAGCTAAACTTATAGGTAAGAGAGTAATAGAAATCAACGAGAGAGACACTTCCAAGACCTGTTGTGTATGTGGTAAGAAACACGAAATGCCATTATACAAAAGAATTATAAAATGTGATTGTGGAAACCAGATAGATAGAGATATAAACTCTTCTATAAATATTATGTCTCGTTTCCTATCACAGAATGCCAAGTGGACAGGCTATCAGCAATTTGTTGGTAATCTGCGAAAAACAGGCTTGTCAATTAAGACAATACACTCGCAGGAAGCCCTTTGCGAAAGCTGAGGGTAGTTCACACCTCTTTGAATTTAAGAGCAAATGAAATATGCTCTGGAATAATACCAGAGCATACAATTTATAAATCCAGCTAATTTAATTTTATTATATTTATGTCAAGATATCAGATTTTGTTATTTATCTATTAAAATTTATAATTATTTATCTTTTATTTCTTCTGATTTATCTTCTTTAACTTCTTCAACTTCTTCTTCGACTTCCTCCTTAGTAGATTCTATTACATCTTTAACTTCTTCTTTAGCTTCTTTCTTAATCTCTTCTTTAGCTTCTTCAACTGCTTCTTTAACTACTTCTTTAACTTCCTCCTTAGTAGATTCTACTTCTTCTTCGACTTTTATTTCCTTTTTAATAGGTTTAGCTTTTTCTTCAACCTTTTTCTTCTCTTCAATAGGTTTAGTTTCTTCTTTGACTTTTATTTCCTTTTCAATGGGCTTAGCTTTTTCTTTAGGTTCCTCATCCTCTTTTTTCTCTCTTGGAGCTTGCCTTATACTCAAACCAATTCTTCTTTTATCAAAATCTATATCAATAATTTTTACTTTTACTTTATCATCAATATTTACAACTTCTTCTGGCTTTTCTACACTATAAACAGCAATTTCTGAGATATGAACCAATCCCTCAATTCCTTTCTCAATCTGTACAAATGCTCCAAATGGTACTATTTTTATAACCTTTCCATCAACCACATCACCCATAGCATATTTTTTTGTTAATTCCATCCAAGGATCAATCTGCGTTTGTTTAAGTCCCAAAGCTACTCTCTTTTTTTCCTTGTCTACCTCTAAAATAACCACTTCAACTTCGTCTCCGATCTTTACTATCTCAGATGGATGGTTCACATGTCCCCATGAAAGTTCTGAAATATGTATTAAACCATCAACTCCACCTAAATCAACAAATGCTCCAAAATCTAAAATATTAGAAATTACTCCTTTTTTAACTTGACCTACCTTCACACTCTGAATAAAAGTATCTCTTACTATCTTTTTTTCAATTTCAAGATAAGCTTTTCTAGAGATGATAACATTATTTTTTTGTCTATCAATATTAATTACTTTGCATGTAACTTCTTTATCTAAATATGCATTAAAATCTGTTACCTTTTTTAAATCAATCAAAGAACCTGGAAGAAAGGCTCTCATGCCAATATCTACAATCAATCCACCCCTTACTAAATCTATAACCACTCCTTTGATTAACTTATCTTCTCTATAAGCTTCTTCTATCTTTTCCAGAGCTCTTCGAGATTCTGCCCTTTTTTTTGAAAGGATTAATCTTCCATCTTGATCTTCCTTTTGAAGAACAAGTACTTCAATTGTATCATTCACGCTTATAATTTTATTAGGTTCCAAATCATACCTTACTGATAACTCCCTTGGCGGGATTACTCCTTCAGATTTATATCCAACATCAACCAAAACTTCATCTTTATTAACTTTCACAACTGTCCCTTTTATAATATCTCCCTCTTCAAGAGATACCATTGTCATTTCATAATTAGGTACAATTTCACCTTTCTCGTTAACAGTCAAATACTTTTTTTCTTCTTCAGATAAGTCATTTAATATTTTATTTTTCTCCACTAATAATTCCTCCTAAAAAATTTTTCTATAATATACTACTAACTATAAAAAAAATGCAAGTATTATTGCAATATTTATTTAAAAAATCTTAAATTTTTAAGATAGATAATTATATATCTAAAATTTTAAATATACCAACTGGTTCCAGTTTTTATATCTACTTTCAGCTTTACTTTAAGTGGGTAAGCATTTTCCATTTTCTCTCTTACCATATTAATAATTTTTTCCTTTTCATCAATTGGTACTTCTAACAAAAGTTCATCATGAACCTGTAATACGATTTTTGATTTATAATTTTTACCTAATATTTCTTTATATATAGCTATCATGGCTATCTTTATAATATCTGCAGCACTACCTTGAATTGGTGCATTAATGGCAAACCTTTCTCCAAGTTGTCTAATTTTCGGATTTCTTGATTTCAATTCTGGAATGTATCTTCGCCTACCTAAAATTGTTGTAACATATCCTTTATTTAATGCTTCCTCAAAAATATCATCTATATATTCTTTAACTCTTGGATATTGATTAAAATATTGCTCTATATAATTTTCTGCTTCATTTTCTAAGATGTTAAGTCTTTGAGCTAAACCGAATTTTGTCATACCATAAATTATTCCAAAATTTATTGCTTTTGCTGATCTTCTTAATGCAGGAGTAACCTCATCCATTTTTACATTGAAAAGTTGAGAGGCAGTAAGTTTGTGAAAATCAACATCTTTTTCAAAAGCATTAATTAGATTTTCATCTTCAGATAGATGAGCAAGAATTCGAAGTTCAACCTGTGAATAGTCAGCTTCCAATAAAATATGATTCTCATCAGCTATAAATGCTTTTCTTGTCTCCCTTCCCAGTTCTGTCCTTATAGGGATATTTTGAAGATTGGGATCACTGCTTGATAATCTACCAGTAACAGTACCAGTTTGATGAAATGTTGTATGAATTCTTCCATCAAAACTACTAACTGATGAAGGTAAGGCATCTATATATGTCGATTTCAATTTTGATAATTCCCTATAATCAATTATTTCTCTTATTATTGGGTGCTTTTCCTCCAATTTTTTCAAAATTGGAAAACCTGTTGCATAACCAGTTTTTGTTTTTTTAGATGATGTAAGTTTTAGTTTTTCAAAGAGAATTTTTCCCAATTGTTGAGGAGAATTTATATTAAAATCTTGACCAGCAAGCTTATAAATTTTTCCAGTAATTTTTGATATTTTTCCCTGGTAACTATTTGTTAATTTATTTAAATAACTAACATCTACCTTAACACCCCATAATTCCAACCTTGCCAAAACCTCTATCAATGGAATTTCAACTTCATAGAAAAGTTTCTCAATATCTTGAGAAACAAGTGCAGTTTCTAATATTTTTTTTAAAGCAAGTAATGCACTTGTTCTTCTTCCCTCTACCTCCGACATCTTTTGAATCCAATCTTTATCCTGAATTAATCCTAACTGACCAGAAGTTTCTACTCTTTCAAAATCAGATGCACTATAACCGAAATATTTTTGAATAATTTCTGAAAGTTTATGCTCTCTAAAGTGGGGATTTAATAGATAAGATGCAATATAACTATCAAAAATGAGTCCTTGTAGCCTAATACCTTTTTTAAATAATATCTTTAATTGGTACTTGGCATTATGCATTATTTTTTTAATATTTTTATTTATTAAAATCGGTTTTAATAAATTAAAAAATCTATCCTCTTTTTCCTTACTATCAATATGAATATAAAAGGATATATCTGGTTTAATAGAGATAGAAATTCCAGTACAATCATTATTACTACCTAAAAATTGAATTGAAATTTCTTTTAAATTTTTTATCTTATCAATTAAATTTATAAGTTCGCCTTCCTCATCTATAAGTTTAACTCTACTTTTAAACTTATTTTCATCTTTTAATGATTTTTTTATTAAATTCATTCTTTTAATTTTCTCCCATAATGTTCTAAACTCAAGATACTCAAAAAGCTCATAAACCTTTTTTTCATCAAATTTTTTTAATTTGCATTTTTCAATATCTATTCTAATAGGGCTATTACAATCTATTGTTGCTAAATTCTTACTTAAAATAGCTATTTCAGAATCTTGTTTTAGTTTTTCTTTAATTTTCTCAGTTCTTATTTCATCTACTCTATCTAATATCTGCTCTAAAAAACCAAATTCATTTATAAGCTTAGCTGCACTCTTTTTTCCAATACCAGAGATGCCTGGAATGTTATCTATTTTGTCACCAATCAAACCAAAATAATCTGTAATATAGTTTGGACCTATACCATATTTATCAATTACTTCATCGGGACCGTAAATATTAACTTCTGAAATTCCTTTTATAGTAAATATTACCTTTACATTCTCAGATACTAATTGAAGTGCATCTTTGTCTCCAGTTACTATTAAAACCTCGATTCCTTTATCCTTAGCTTGTGTAGCTAAAGTACCAAGTAAATCATCTGCTTCATAACCCTCTACTTGATATTTAGGAATATTGAAAACGTCTAATACTCTATATATTAAATTAAACTGACTTGCCAAATCCTCTGGCATTTTTTCCCTATCAGATTTATAGTCTTTAAATATCTTATGTCTAAATGTTGGTTTTTTACTATCAAAAGCAACTGCCAACATTGTAGGCTTTTTATCAGTTATTATTTTAAGCAACATATTTGTAAAACCATAAACTGAATTAGTTATAATGCCAGATTTTGTAATAATGCTTTCAGGAAGGGCAAAAAAGGCTCTGTATGCTAAACTATTTCCATCTATAATTACAAATTTATCTTTCTTTTTCATAAATGTGAAAACAATTGCTTGATAATTGTTTCTCTACTGTATAAAATTTAATAAATATAAAAAATTAATAATGCCGAAGTGGCGGAATTGGTATACGCGCTGGATTCAAAATCCAGTGAGTTTTAATACTCATGTGGGTTCGATTCCCACCTTCGGCACCAAGGTCAAACTTTTTTTAGTAATGCGAAGCACCACCCACCAATATTAACTTCGGTTCCATTTTAGCTTTCCATTTTAACAATTCCCTTTTCACCCAAAAAGTTATTAATTTCATCCAAAAATTCTTCTGATTGAGTAACGCTTAGAGAACTACCTAATTTAAAGGCTTTTAAAGATTTATCAGATTTCAATCTGATAATAACATTAGATGGACCTGGGTTATTTAATAGAATCCTTCTAAGCCTATGCAAAAAATCATCATTTATACTATTTAAATTCAACTCTATAACCAAATTTGGTTTAACCTTTTTAGATGCAGGTTTCTTATGTTTTAACTCTATTTCTTCAATTTCACTTGCTATCAACTTCGCCTGGTCTTCTTTTATATCAATTTTACCCTTGATTCCTATTATCATATCTTCTTTAAGAAATTGATGAAATTTTTTAAGTAAAGAAGGAAAAATTATAACTTCTATAGAGTTGCTAATATCTTCTAATGTTAGAAAGAGCATTGTTTCTCCTTTTTTAGTTGTAATTCTCTTAATCTTGGAAACAACTCCTGCAATTTTTATTAAGCTCTTATCCGTAAACTTTTTAATTTCACTAATCTGACAATCACTGTATTTATTCAATTGATGCTCATAACCAATTAATGGATGGTCTGAAACATATAATCCCAACATCTCTTTCTCGTATGCTAACAACTTCTTCCGAGGAAATTCTGTTCTTTTCTCAGGTAAAGTTGTAATTAGTGCATCCTTAAGAGTTTTGTCAGCATCAAAAAGAGAAAATTGACCTATTTCTCTATTACCTCTGATAGTAAGGACATGAGAGACAATTCTTTTATAATTTTTCATAAGTGATTGTCTTGTTAATCCCAACGAGTCAAATGCTCCAGCCTTTATCAGGCTTTCTAATGTCTTTTTATTTAAAACAACAGGATCTACCATACTACAAAAATCTACAAATGATTTAAACTTTCCTTTATCTTTCCTATTAGATACTATATTTTGAATAACATTATCTCCCACATTTTTTACTGCAGATAATCCAAACCTTATTTTATTTCCCACCACTGTGAAGTTAGAAAAGCTTTCATTAACATCAGGCGGTAATATTTCAATTCCAAGTCTTCTACATTCATTTATATACTGAGCTACTTTTTCCTGATCTGCCATCCTGACAGTAAGTAATGCAGCCATAAATTCAACAGGATAATTTGCTTTTAGATATGCAGTTTGATAGGAGATTAAAGAATAAGCAGCAGAGTGTGATTTATTAAACCCATACTCCGCAAATAATAGTAACAAATCAAAAATTTTCTGAGCTGCTCCCCTGCTTATCCCATTATTCAAAGCCCCATCCAAGAATTTATTTCTCTGTTTGGATAATACTCTTCTCTTCTTTTTACTTATGGCACCTCTTAAAATATCAGCTTCTGCCATCGTAAAATCTGCCATTTTTGATGCAATTTCCATAACCTGTTCCTGATAAACAATAATTCCGTAAGTTGTATCCAAGATAGATTCTAATGATGGGTGTGGGTATCTTATTTTTGTTTTTCCCTTTTTTGCTTTTACAAAATCTTTAACCATTCCACTTTGCAGTGGACCAGGTCTATAAAGTGCAAGTAATGCAATCAGGTCTTCAATGCAATTTGGCTGTAAATCTATCATCAGATTTCTCATTCCTGAACTTTCAAGCTGAAAAATACCAATTGTTTCTCCATGACTTATCATTGAAAATGTCTTTTTATCCTGTAAATCAATCTCATTTAAGTTAATTTCTATCTCTTTGGTATGCTTTATTATTTCAAGGGTTTTGTCAATAAGTGTTAAGGTTCTTAGTCCTAAAAAATCCATCTTTAAAAGTCCAATTCTTTGCACATCATCCATTTTATATTGAGTAACAACTTCACCATTTCCTTTTCTTTGTAAAGGAGTGTACTCAGTCAAATCCTTGTCAGATATAACAACACCAGCTGCATGAATAGAATCTTGTCTTGAAAGTCCCTCCAAGGCCATAGCTGTATCCAATATTTTCTTAACTTCTTCATCTTTTTGATAAGAGTCTCTTAATTCCGGAACAGTATTAATAGATTTATCAATAGTTATTCCTATTCCCATAGGAATCATCTTTGCTACTTTATCAACCTTTCCATATGGAACACCAAAAACTCTACCTGCATCACGAGTTGCTGCTCTTGCAGCCATTGTCCCAAAAGTTATAAGCTGAGCTACTTTATTTCTTCCATATTTACTAACAACATAATCAATGACTTCATTTCTTCTTTCATAACAGAAATCTATGTCAATATCCGGAAGACTTTTTCTATGCGGATTCAAGAATCGCTCAAAAAGCAGACCGTATTCTATTGGATCAATATCAGTTATTCCGAGACAGTATGAAACTATACTTCCAGCTGCTGACCCTCTCCCAGGTCCTACTCTTATACTACTCCTTTTAGCGTAGTTTACAAAATCCCAAACAATTAAAAAATATCCAGAATATCCCATATCTTTTATAACAATAAGTTCTCGTTTCAATCTATCTTTTATCTCATCTGTGGGATCAGAATATCTCTTATTAAAGCCTTCTCTGCAGATTTCTTCCAAGTAACTATCTAAATTATAATTCTCTGGAACTTTATAGGCTGGTAGTAAATCTAAATTTAATGGTATTTCTAAATTACATTTTTCTGAAATTTCTATGCTATTTTTTAGAACCTCGGGAATATCTTTGAAAATATTAAACATCTCTTCTTTGGATTTAAAGTAAAATTCGGGAGTGGAAAAACGAAGTCTTTCCTTATCATCTAAAGTGGTTCTTGTTTGAATACAGAGTAAAACATCATGAGCAGTATGGTTTTCTTTATTTAGGTAGTGAGCATCATTGGTTGCCACTAAAGGAATATTTAATTTCTCTGACATTTTAATTAACTTTGGGTTTAAAATCTTTTGTTCTTCTAAACCTTGATCCTGAATTTCCAAATATAAATTCTCTTTACCAAAGATCTCACAAAACTTTGAAGCAGATTCAATTGCTTCATTAATTCTATCTTCTAAAATCAACCTCGGAATATTACCTGAAATACATCCAGAAAGTGCAATAATTCCAGAACTGTATTTACTTAGTAGCTCAAGATCAACTCTTGGTTTGTAATAAAATCCCTCAAAATAACTTAAGGTAATAAGCTTCATCAGGTTTTTATAACCTTGGATATCTTTAGCTAAAAGAGTTAGATGATTAGACTTTTCCTCTCTTTTAGATTTATTAAATCTGGAATTTATTGCAACATAAAATTCACATCCAATTATAGGTTTAATATCTGCTTCTTTTGCTAAGTTGTAAAATTCTATAGCACCATACATGTTGCCATGATCAGTTATAGCTACCGAGTGCATATTAAACTCTTTAGCCTTTGAAATTAAATTTGGTATCTTTATTGCTCCATCCAGTAAAGAGAATTCTGTATGAGTATGAAGATGAATAAAATCTGGAATATTTTTTGCCAATTTAAGCACCTTTTAAAAATCTAAATTAAAAGTCTCACTTTTTAATTTAGTGAAGTTATAAGTTAGTTAAAAATTAAATTACATTTAAGAATTAAATTAGTACAATATTTTCTTAATAATAATACAATAAAAAAAGCATTTATTAGAATTTTTAAATCTTATTTATCAGTGTATTCTTTGCAAAAATTTATGCTCCTCTTAAGTTTTTCTCTTACTCTTTTTTTGTTCCAGAAATTAAGTGCTAAAGGTGAGATCTCTAAAGTAACAAAATTATTATATTTTTTATTTAAAATAAATTTTAAAAATTCTTTTAGTGGGATTTTTCCAATATAAGGTGGTTCATGTTTCCTTCTTCTGGTATTACTTAAATGAATGTTTATAACTCTGGATTTAAGAATATTAAAGCTGTCTTCAATATCATAGTTTCTTAATCCATGGTGTGTCGTATCGAAAGTGATAAATAAATTCTGTTTCAAAACATAGTTCATTAGAACTTTTGGATCGGTAAAATGTCTCTTTCCAAAATTAACTCTTCTATCTAAAACAGTTTCAACTGTAATTAATGGTTCTAAATTGCTTTCTTTAAATTGTTTATTTAAATTTTTACTTTTATTTTTTATTTTTTCAAATTTACTTAATTTGTAAAATGATTCCTGTTTAATATTTAAGATAGCTTCAAGAAACTGTTTTGAATAATTATCCCACCATGGATATGAATTATCAGGTCTTAGAAAAATAGGTAAATGTATAGTTACTAATTTACATCGTAGCTGACTTGCAATATTAAAGGTTAATTCTAAAGTTCCCCTGACTCCAAGTTTCCAATAAACCATAAAAAGAGGTTGATGAGCTGTATAGACTGGCAAATTATAGTGATTTATAAGATTATTAAGTTTAAGAATATTTTTATCTATATCCCCTTTTAAGCAATTACTGTTTATAACCAACTCTAATCCATCAAATCCCACATCCTTTGATATAGAGAAAATTTCTGTATGTGAAAATGGAGCCAAAGAAGCTGTAGATAGAAGAATTTTTATCATAATTAATAATTTATTTTAGTTTAAATTTAATATTTTTAAAATCTAAGAGTTTTAATAGATTTGTGGCATGGTTTCGAAGATATTTTAGTCAAGAAACTATGCCCAAATCTTCCAAAAGTTATTTATTTTAGTTTTTTCTTTAGTAATTCATTAACTAATTTAGGGTTTGCTTTACCTTTTGTTTTTTTCATAACCTGACCTACAAGAAAAGTAAAGACCTGCATTTTTCCTGATAAATATTGTGTAACAATCTCTGGATTCTCTTTTAAAACCTGCTCAATGATATCTGTTAATTTATCAATATCACTTATTTGTTCAAGCCCTTTTTCCTGAACAATATCTCCTGGCATCTTTCCTGTTTTAAACATTTCCTTAAAAATAGATTTAGCGATTTTACCACTTATTGACCCTGTATCGATCATTTTTAACATATCTACTAAGTGTTCAGAACTTATCTTACAATTCTCTATCTGAATTTGCTCCTGATTTAGCAAATATAAAAGATCTCTTATAATCCAATTGCTAATTATCTTTGGATAAGGATAAATTTTTGCACAGGATTCAAAGAAGTCAGCCATGCTTTTGGTGGAAGTTATAATTTCTACATCATTATCAGAGATATCGTACTGCTTTTTAATTCTATCAGTTCTAATGGATGGAAGTTCAGGAACTGTCTTTTTTATTTCATCTACCCATTCTCTGCTTATTTCTATTGGAACCAGATCAGGTTCGGGAAAATACCTATAATCCTGTGCTTCTTCTTTTATCCTCATGGATTTAGTTGTCATTGTTTTTGAGTCAAAATGTCTTGTTTCCAAATATAGTTTTTCACTCTTGTTGAGAATTTCACTCTGTCTTTTAATTTCATAACTTAAACCTTTTTCTAAAAATCTAAAGGAGTTGAGATTTTTGAGTTCTGTTCTTGTTTTACTATATTCATCTCCCAATTTTTTTACTGATATATTAGCGTCAATTCTAAATTTACCTTCCTCCATATTACAATCACTTACTTCAAGATATTCAAGTATCTTTTTTAGAAGCATTACATAAGCTTTTGCCTGTGTTACATTTTTTATATCAGGAGCAGAAACAATTTCTAAAAGTGGGATTCCACATCTGTTAAAATCAAGTCCACTTCCGGTTGCTTCACTTATTCTACCAGTCTCGCCAAAATGTAATAACTTAGCTGTATCTTCCTCCATATGAACACGGCTTATTCCTATCCTTTTTACTTTACTGTTTAATTTGATATCAAGATACCCATTTAAACCTATCGGTAAGTCGTATTGTGATATTTGATATCCTTTGGGTAAATCAGGATAAAAATAGTTCTTACGATGAAATTGAGTAAAATTAGCAATTTTACAATTCAAGGCTAATGCTACTTTTATTGTATAATCAAATGCTTTTTTGTTTATAACTGGAAGAGTTCCTGGATGACCAAGGCATATGGGACAGGTCTGAGTATTTGGAGCAGTACCAAATTTAGTGCTGCATCCACAGAACATCTTAGAATCTGTGAGTAACTCAACATGCGTTTCTAATCCAATTTTAATTTCAAATTCCATATTTATTCCCTAAATTCCTTATTAAGAGATATCAATTAAAAGTTATTTTTTAAAATTTATATGACGTAATATTTATATTAAAATTTCCTATAAAGTGGTTTTAATTTAAAATTAAATTTTTTTTCGAAGTTATAAGCTGTCTTTATTAATAAGCCTTCTTCGAAGTGTGGTGCTATTATTTGAAGACCAATTGGTAGATTATTTTTCAATCCACATGGTATAGAGATTGCAGGTATCCCTGCTAAATTAACTGGTATAGTGCAGATATCTGATAAATACATAGTCAAAGGGTCTTCAAACTTCTCACCAATTTTAAAAGCAACTGATGGAGTTGTTGGTGATATTAAAACATCAAACTTTTTAAATACTTTTTTAAAATCATTTATGATTAATGTTCTTACCTTCTGAGCTTGTAAATAATAAGCTTCATAATATCCCCTGCTTAGAGCATATGTTCCAAGCATAATTCTTCTTTTAACCTCATCACCAAAGCCTTGAGACCTCGTTTTTCTATACATACTTCTAAAACTTTTTACTTTTTTAGCTCTTAAGCCATATCTTATTCCATCATATCTTGCAAGATTTGAACTGGCTTCAGCAGGTGCAATAATATAGTAAGCACTAAGTGCAAACTTTAAACTTGGAAGTGATATTTCTTCACAAAAGGCACCGAGTGATGAAAAAATATTTATTGCTTTATAAACAGCACCCTTAACATAATTTGATATCCCTTCACCCATCAGTTCCTTTATTATTCCTATTTTTAACCCACTTATATCCTCTTTTAAATATTTTGTATAATCCTCTTTGTCCTTAAATACTGATGTTGAATCAAGTGAGTCGTGACCAGCAATTATATTTAAAAGTAATGCACAATCCTGAACATTTCTTGTTATTGGTCCAATCTGATCAAGAGATGATGCAAAAGCAATGAGACCAAATCTTGAAACCAATCCGTAAGTCGGTTTTAATCCAACAACTCCACAGAGTGCAGCTGGTTGCCTTATTGAACCTCCTGTATCTGTTCCCAATGCTAATGGTGTTTCTCCAACTGCCACTGCTGCTGCAGACCCCCCACTAGATCCACCTGGAACATTATTTAGATTCCATGGATTGTGCGTTGTCCAAAAACTTGAATTCTCAGTTGAAGAACCCATTGCAAATTCATCCATGTTGGTCTTACCAGTTAGAATCATATTCGATTCTTTAATTTTATTAATGACTGTAGCATCATAGATAGGCTTATAGTTGCCAAGTATATTAGAGCCACAAGTTGTATGAATTCCCTTAGTAGTTATATTATCTTTTACTGCTATTGGTATTCCTGTTAAAGGTTCAATATTTTTTGTTCTATAAATGAATTTGCCACCTCTTATTCTTTTTTTCTTGTAAATAAACTTATCTATTTTTCTCGCTGCTGCAATAGCTTTATAGATATTAGTAGTTATATATGATTTAACAATAGTTTCAACTTCTTCCATTCTTTCAGCAATATCCTTTACAGTTTCGTAACTTGATATCTCTCTTTTTGACATTAAATCTGATAACTCTTTTGCACTTAATTTATATAATCTTTCTTTTACCATCTTTATTCCTCAATTATTAAAGGAACTTCAAAAAGATCTTCAATTGTTTTTGGAGAATTTAATAGAGCATCTTTTTTGCTTATGCACTTTTTAACAATATCATCTCTAAAAATATTAATAATATTTGTGGCATGAGAAGTTGGTTCAACATTAGTAGTATCGATCTCATTAATTTTTCCTGCATGTTTTAGTACAATATTTAATTGATCTACAAATCTGTCTATTTCATCTTCTCTAATGTCGAGTTCAGCTAATTTTGCCACATGTTTCACATCTTTTTTGCTGATTTCTTCCATTTAGAAATATAGCTCCCAGACTCCTTTTATAATCAAGGAAAGCGAGCTTTTCTCCTTTCTTTTAATAATGTATCTTCTTACTCTATTAGAATTAATTCAGTTAATATTTGAAATTATTTCACAGACTTTTTAATTTTTTAATAAAAAATTTCATAAACTTAAAAATTAATTTATTTTAATGCAACTTTAAATTATATTCCACGATGTATATCATCAACTATATTTTATAAATTGAAATAAAATAATTATTGCAATTAAATTATTTAAAGAATGCAATAATATTGATGGAATTAGTGATTTTGCCTTCTCATATACGAAGGCTAAAATAAACCCTATGCCAATTAAAGGAATTAATTGTATTGGTTCAAGATGAAAAACTGCAAACAAAATTGAGC
>JAUWOM010000047.1 GCA_030612085.1 Actinomycetes bacterium | reverse complement strand
CGTCAAGAATCAAAATCAAGTAACAATTAGAAAAAAATTATATGAATTGTTAACAGTATAGGTTAACATCAAGTCCTTTAGCTTTACTCAAGAGCAGGTTTAATTATAGACCTTTAATTGGAAGAAGTTTTATTAAATTGTAAATTTCTATCCCTAATAGTACAGATTATATATTATAATCTTGTCTATAAATATAGGAAATATTCTTATAAAAAACATTCTATAGGAAAGGAGTTAAGTAAAATGAGTAAAGGTGAGAATAAAAATATAGGTAAATGGTTTAAGGTATCATTCTTTATTATATTACTGATTGGTGCTGGATATTTTTTCGGAACAATCTGTAAGCAATTTGGACAATCCTATGATTTGATACTTTCCCCCTCAAAAGAACTCTTAATATTATTATTGTGATTTCTTTTAGCCTTGTTTGCTGTGCTGGTAAGTTCTGGCTTGATAGCAGTATTAGTAAGACCTATTTGGACTGGAATAATAGCATTTGCATTATCTGGATTGGCTATGTTAATGGGATGGGATGTGACAATAGGAAGTTGCATATTAGTATTAATATATATCCTGATAGCAATATTCTATACCGTTAGTGTTGCAAAAGAGATGACTCAACGAATCAAGTTCTCTGTAAGTCCCATAAGTGAAGGACAGGCTATTTTGACTATAGCTCTTATTCTTTTAGTTTGTGGTAGCCTTTACTTTGGCTACTCGGAGTATATAAAAGAGGAAGGTTTTTCAATTCCTGAGTTTTATATTGAGAAATTAATGGAGCAGATGGAGAAGCGCGTTGGAGAAGAATTGCCAACATCACAGCGAAGATTGGCAATCGCTGAATTGAGAGAGGAACTCAATAAAATGATAAACAATTTCACAGAACGAATTAAGTCCTATGAGAAGTTTATCCCTATAGCAATATCTTTGGGTCTATTTATGCCTTTGGTAACAATTACCCGTCTTTTATTCTGGATACCAACTGGGATCCTTAGTATTATTTTCCAAATGCTTAAAGCAATGGGAATAACAAAGATAGTAAGTGAGACTAAAGAAGTTCAGAGGTTAGTTATTAGCTAACTAGATTTTTTCTAACTTAATAAGTATATATATATTTATTATTAACAGTTTTGAGTATAAGCTGGCAGAGATCAAAAAAGAAATAAGTCTCTTAAATTTTTATCTTGAATAGACACTTCGGGAGTTTAGTTGACAAGCTTAAAGGTTTTATCTAAATTAACTAAGAAAGGGGTTTGTCAGGCTTAATACTTTTTAAAAAAGTTCCACAAGGGATACATAGTATATTATCAATTAATAGTTTTTCATTTCCTCTATAAACAAATATAGGATTGCATTCAGGATAATCATGATAAAATGTTTTTAAAGACCGTAATTCATTCCTACGAATATTTTTTGTGTTTTTGACCTCTATTGCCCAAAAACCTTCTTTACCATATATTATAAAATCAACTTCAGTTCCAGCTTTTGTTCTCCAATAGTAAAATTTATAAGATGAGTGACTGTAATCAATCCATGCTCTGATGTGTTGGGCAACAAGACCTTCAAGAGTAGGTCCATCAATTTCACCAGGTTGATCAAGAGGACCAGTTGGTCTTATTGTACGGAATACACCAGCATCAAAAAAATAAAATTTTGGATGTTGAACAACAGTCCGTTTTGCTCTTTTCGTAAAAACAGGTAAAGAATAAGCCATTAACAAATCATAAAGAACCTTTATATAACCTTGCACAGTCTCTCTTTTAACTTCGCATTCTCTGGCTACATTGCTGGTGTTAAGGATTGCTCCATGGGAAAAACTTATAGCTTCCAAAAACCTTGCAAAATCTCCAATATTTCTAACTAACCCTTCCATCTGAATTTCTTCTTTCATATAAAGAGTAATATAAGCATTAAGTGTATCTTCAGGATTTTGAGCTGAGACAACTAAAGGGACTAAACCTATATAAAGAGCTTTTTTAAGATCGAATTTCTCTTTCAATTCAGAAGCCATAAAGGGGTGAAGAGAGCGTACAATCGCTCTTCCTGCGAGAAGGTCAACTCCTTTTTGCCTTATTTTACGAGCACTTGAACCAGTGAGAATAAATTGCAATTTCGGTTTCTCTTCCATAATTAAATGTACAACATCTAATAATTCAGGAACTTTTTGAACTTCATCGATTATTACAATTTTCTTGTCAGGATTTCCTTCAATTATCTCTTTTATTCGTTCAGGTCGAGCTTTATATCTACGATATATACCTGGATCCAAAAGATCAATGATCAGTTCATCTCTACAATTCATCTTTAACCAAGTGGTTTTTCCTGTTCCTCTGGGTCCAAAAAGAAAATAGCTATTTTTTGAGCCTTTGAAATAACGTTCTATAATTTCCATTTTTAAAACTATTTGGTGTTTATAATACCAATTTTGCTTCTTTTTTGGTATTTTTAATACCAAAATATCATAATTATTTAGTCTTGTCAAAGATTTTTTATCAATTTTTTATAAATAATATCAATTTTTTGTGAAGTAATTCATAGAGGAGATTAGTTGATTAAAATAAAAAGAGAAAAACTATAATAATGAGATTTTTTAAAAATTCATTACTTTTTTATTTGTTTTTTATATAATTAAAAATGATTAAGGAGATATATAATAAAATCTCCTATAATATAATTATTATGCTTAATTTTAGAAATAGGAAGAATGATAACAATTTTAAATTAGGTAGAAAGGAAATATATTTATGATAAATAATAAAAAAACTATTGATAAAACAACAAAAGTAATACACTGGACAGCTCGGATTTTAGGTTCCGTCTCTGGAGCATTCTGGGTTCTTGCACTAACTTTATCAACGATTATGGAATCCAAACTTGGAGTTAAACCTACACCTGAAGCTAAATTAGAGGGAACAATCTTGGGATGCTTGGTTGCTATTGTAGTTATTGGTGTTATTATAGCTTGGTTTCGAGAAGGTATTGGTGGATTTTTAACTACATTAGGAGCTATTGCTTTATGTATATTCTCATATATTTCTGCAGGTCATAACAAAATTTTTGCAGTGTTAATTAGTGGAATACCTTTTCTAATTGCTGGAATCCTATCTCTCATAAGCTGGTGGAGATTAAAAAGATTATAATAATCTATTTCTTCTTGATAATTTGTTCCAGTAGTTAGTATAAAAGAATATTTTCCTTCCTTTTATTTTTGATAATTTTTCTATCCATTTATCTGTAAAATCCTGAGCTCTTTTAAAACAGCTTAGTGAAAATTTATATATCTCATCTTTTGTATAATATTTTAATTTAGCATTTTTTGTAACAAATTTCGTACTTTCATTAATAAATTCCTTTTCTAATTCATTGCGTTCATGAGAATATTCTTCAATAAATTTTTTGTAATTGGTTAAAAATAATCTGTGAAATTTCTCATGCTTCCACCAGACAGATTTTTCATCATAAAACTTTCCAGTATGATAATTTTCTGTAGGAATCATCTTATATCCTAAAAATAATGGTTTAAAAATTGAGATACAGGGAGCAGAAGTACCAGTTGCATATATTAATATCTTCTTATCTTTTGTTAATTCAACAATCATTGAACCTGTTGTCTGACTCTTTCTTATTATAGAATTTGCTGCATGCATACAAATATCTGCATTACTTCCGTATGAAGGATGATATTTTTTATTCCTTTTTGATACTTCATTCAAAACATCTGAAACAAATACTTTTGCAAGACATGAAGAACAAAAGTTTACAACTTGTGAACTTTTACCAGGAAAATGATCCCTTAAAATATTAGTTATATTTAAGACATCTAATTTTCCTTTTTCTTTATCCATTAATTCAAAAGAGCGATTTCTTCTTTTCTTAGCACCTGAAAAATGTGTTAAAAAATGAGAGGTATAGACTTTTTTTGGATTTAACCTTTCATAACCTTTTATTCCTTCACTACTAATCCAATTTTTACTCTTTGCATATTCCCCAAAATTATCTGAGTTATGGTCATAATCATCTTCTATACTGATACAGTTTGATATAGAATAAGCATCCTTAATTTCTTTCACTGCCCATTCTCTACCATAACACTCCATAACCTTTGCAGAATTAAAATCAGCTATTAAAAAAGAATTATGGTATTTCATTTTTTTATCACGATATCCACAGGCTCCACCCTGTCCATATTTATTTAAAAGATCAGCAATTACCTCCACTGCCATATCAGAAGTCTCACTTCTTTCTAAAGATAATCTTATTAAATCCATTCCAATAAGACCGTTTTCCTTTTCATAAGCTATTTTTGTAAATATTGCCTCATTTCCAATTACTACTCCCTTTTCATTAACACCCATTTCACATCCCCATATCCAGAAAGGTTTCGCTAAAATAACTTCATAAGTTTTTCTAACCTGCGGTATTTCTATATATGTGCACTTTACCCTTTCACCTTCTTCATACTCCTTTGTAGGATAGTGAATTAATTCATGAACTTCATCAGGTTCTCTATCTGAATTCTTAGCAAAAATTATACTTTTATTAGCAGTATAATTTTGCATTGCTACAAATGTATCACACATTTATCTTCCCTCACTATTTAAATATAATAAAAATAATTTATAGTGCTAATTACAGACTCAAATATCATTATTTTATCTTTTTAAATAGCCTTATGTAAAATTTGTTTTTAAATTTAGATACCCCCCTTTTTTCAAATAAAAATAGGAGCAGTTTTTAACTCACTCCTTTTGTTATTATATCTTGCAATTATCGTGCAATTTATTGAGCAATTTATTTTAATTTGAGAATATATTAAGAATGATTTAAGAAGGTAGAAAAGGATATTAAATATTTATTAATAGGGCTTGTTTCAAGAAAAGATACTATATATCTCTTTTAAAGATTTGATGGTGAAAATCAATGACTTTGTCCAATTGGAACTCACTTTTGACATGATCAAATGCATTTTCTGCAAGATAGCGATATTTTTCCAAATTATTTATCACTTTTTTAAGAATTTTTTCAAGTGCCACTTCATCATCCTCTGGAAAAAGTATAGAATCATAACCTGGTTTAAGAAATCCAATAATACCTGGAATTTCTGAGGCAATAATGATGTTTTTTGCTGCCATACCTTGAAGGATTGTATTACTCATTCCCTCCCGAACTCTATATGGACAAACCATTATGTCAAAAATACCCAAATAATTCCAGGGATCATCCCTTCTACCAGAATAAACTGCAGAATCACCACATTCATTTACAAGTTCCCTGACCTCATTTGCATTTGACTTCTGTACCATATCTTCCTGACTGGTTCCTATCAAAAATAATAATGCATTTTTTAGTTTTATGCGCTTCCAGACACGAAGAAGCAGATCAGCCCCCTTTCTTGAAGTTAAACGACCTATAAACCCAACTATTACCTTATCTTCATCTATTTTTAATTCTTTCTTTCTTTTTACTTTTTTCAGAGCAGACATATTATATAAATTTACATCTATACCATTAAATGCCTTTATTGTTTTATTTTTCAATCCTTTAGAAATTAGAAAATCATACTCATCCTTAGATAATGAAGTAAAAAGTGAAACTGAGTTACAGTATAAGTTCCATTTAAACGGTGATAATGTGTGATGTAAATGTTGAGGAGTTCGCTCCACTGTTCCACCTGTTAATCTTAAGACTGTATATTTATTAAGTATGGTCTTAAAAAACCATGCAACAGCTGTCTGTGGTATATATATGCTTTTTCTATTTTTTGAATATGAGTAATTTAAGAAATATATACTTTCATAATCACAAAAATTTCTTAGAAGCCAAAGAAAAACACATAGTGTAAAATACCAGGATTCTATACCAATAGGTCCAAAACGAGTCAAATAATAACCTTGGTATATTTCTTTAGATCTGGCTCGAAATTCATCATCTTTTGTTAGAATTTCCACCTTCCATCCTTTTTCTACCAAGCCAGTTGCTAAATCACGACCAGCACATTCAAGCCCACCAATATGTGTTGGATAAAAGCTATCAACAACAAAAACTACAGAATATTTTTTCTGTTTTTTAAAACATAAACCATACAGAAATATTGGAAATGTTATTATCATTTCCAACAGGATATAGTATCCCATCAAAACATAAGTTACAAACTTTTTCATATTGAATCCACTCCTATCCCACCACAATTTAAATCAGTAAAACAAATGAATTTAAAATAGAATTTCTATAAAAAGCTTTGAAATAAAAAAATTATAAAAATTTATAATTTTTTATAAAAGTAATTTAGATAGAAGTAGTGTGAGCAGAGCATTTACAGATAATCCATGTTTTAGAAGAACTCAACTAAAAGATGATTAGAAAAGTAAAATCTGAAATTTTAAAATAATTGGCCTACTTCTACTGCTAAATTAATGGAGCTTCCACTTCTCCCCAGCCAGGTTTAAAATTAGTAAAGCCATAAAGCCAGAAAGTCTATAGTATTATGTAATAAATAGACCTTTGATAATCATTATATCATAAATTATAAAGGTGAGATTTCTTTTAAAATGATGAGTCTAACATATATGCTAGATAATTTTAATAAAAATATTTAAATGTATTAATTTAGAATGCATAACAATATTAATCTAATTTTTCAATTCTTACTATTTCAATTAATGTCCCCCACACATGAATACTAACCCTATCTTCACGAATTTTTGCATCAAAACTCACCCTTAGGTCATCCTTTTTAAACTCTTCACTTAAATTAATTGGGTCATAGTTTTTACTACTATCGCTAATTATCCCATAAAATCCACCCTCTAAATCAATATATTTGACAGTTCCTGTCTCAGATATAATATCCTGTTTTTGAGGCATTCTACATCCTATTAATACAAATATTAATATAAGAAGAAAATATATTCTTTTCATATACCTTTTACTAATTTATATTTAAATAAGCTTAAAAGTTACGATTTTATAAAGGATTTAGGTAAAAAATTATGCGAAATTCCTACTAAAAAGATTGAACAATTTATTCTACATTAACTAGTTCTTCAAAACCCTTCTCCTTTAAGTAATCTTTATATATTGCGTATGCACCTTTTATTATTGGGAGTAGTTTCATAATTTTAGGTATAGGTCCTTTAGCTCTTATGTCTCCTTTTGTTAATGCTGCCACGAGATTAACTTTACCTAGCCAGAATCTATGAGCAACATCCGAATTCATTGACATCACAACATCAGGTTTAATATCCTCTCTGTCTCCCTGAATAATCTCACTATTTGGGCAATGAACTATTATTACAGCTTCAGGATTATGATATATAAACTTTATGATCAAACCTGAAGCTAATACTTTGGGACCAATTTCTGGATTATTCATTAAATCATTAAAAAATGGAACTAATATATTGTAAAGCTGTTCAGTATCTTTATAATATAACAAATTACCACCTCCTATTTTTAATAAGCTTTTCTTAATAATTCTTCTATTTCCTCCACTTTTGCCTCTCTTGGATTGTTAAGCATAGAACCGTCATACATGGATATTTCAGCAATTTTGTTTAAACCTTCCTCTTTAACTCCTACCTCTCTTAATTTTTGAGGCATACCACAGTCCTTTGTTAATTTCAATACAACATCAATTGCCTTTCTACTTGCTTCCTTCTTTGTTAAACCTTCTATATTAATGCCAAAAGCCTTTGCAACTAAAGCATATCTATTACAATAATCTAAATTGTACTTTATTCCACATGGTAATAAAATACTGTTTGCAATTCCATGAGGAACATCATAGTAACCACCCAATGCGTGAGCCATTGCGTGAACACATCCAACTAAAGCATTAGTAAAAGCTAATCCTGCCATATTTGCAGCAATCAGCATATT
>JAUWOM010000052.1 GCA_030612085.1 Actinomycetes bacterium | reverse complement strand
ATAATCACACCTGCAGCTGCATTTATCATTCTTGAAAAATATTGGTCTATAAATGTTCTTTTTGCATTTATCCCTCTAAAAATGATTCCATAAAGACTGTCATTTAGCATCATGTCTAATCTCTCAAAAGCTCCCATCACTCCAATCTCTGGCATAGCTAACCCTGAACAATAATTTACCTGTCTTATATATCTTCCTACCTCATCAGCTACTTCATCAAGAGCTTCTCTCATTACCTTAAAATTTGCCTGAGTTGCATATGTTCCACCATAACCAGTTGTTGTTATACCATATGGAACATAATCTAATAAGCTCTGAGCTGTAGAGCGAATTACAGCTATAACATCTGCGCCCTCTCTAACTGCTGCATTTGCTTGTACTACATCCTCATATATATTTCCAGTGGCTACAATGACATATAACCAGGGCTTTGAAGGATCCCCTAACTTTTCAATTAGCTCATATCTCTCATTCTTTCTTTTTTTAATAACTAAACAGGCATTTTTTACTAATTTATTAATTTCATCTATTACCTTTTCTGCTTGCAAACTTGGTACTTTTTTTAAATCTATTTTTTCCTTTGAAATCATCTCAGCTAATCTTTGGGCATTTATATTATAAAAGCACATGGCATTTACAAAAGGAAATAATATTCCGGAACCAAGTTCATTTATAAAACTATCTACCACTACATTTAGTAATGGAACATCATCTTTATTAACTCCATCAATACCTAAAAGTCTAATTGTTGCTCTTTCAATTGTAGTTGTAGTATTTTTATCAATAAAATTCTGCACTTTAGATGCTATTCTGTTTGCATAATCCCTAGCTTTTTTCACCATATTTTTGTCCAAAATTAATTTAGCCATCTTATTCCCCTATAATGTAATTATTATTGAATTTACAATTCAAAGTTTTTATGTTCATTATAAAATATCTAAATGTAATTTTTTATGAAAATTCTTACTTATTATATCTATTATATAATGAGTTTTGTTAACAGATTAGATTAATATTTTTAATATTGTTCTTTGATTATTTATTAGATTCTTCAGTCGCTATCGCTCCTTCAGAATGACAAGACATAATACCTCTTTTTTATTTAGCTTTCATTTAATAAGGACTTTACATACAAGAATGACAAATAGTAATTTTAAAGTATTCTCTTTTGTAATTCTTTCTCATATAAGATAAGAGAGTATTTTTATTTAAACAAAAAATGGAGGCGGCACCCAGATTCGAACTGGGGATGGAGGTTTTGCAGACCTCTGCCTTACCACTTGGCGATGCCGCCTTCAAAAATATCCCTTTGTTTCAAAATATCAAAATTATTCTAACATTTTTATATTAAATTTGCCATTTTTGTTCTTAATAAATATACTCAATTTTTAATATTTTTACTTTATTTATTCTCACTTCCTTTTTAACAATATGTTATTCTTGGGTACAAAGTCTTAAAGTCTAATACAATTTTTATCAATTGCATAATTCTTCAGACCAATTACCTTTATACTTTTATCCATCAGGTTATATTGAATTATTTACTTACTTTTTTATAGCAAAATTATAAAGTTCATAAAGATACCATGAAAAGGTTAAGATTCCGAATATTATAGTAATCCAGAGAATCCTTAAATGGTAAGGTATTTGAAAAAAAATTGCCAGACAGTTTAAATGAACAATCGCAATCATTATCTTACCAGCGAAAAAAGATGGAACAAACCATTTTCTCTTATTTAAAATAAAAATCAAATTTAAAATAAAACCAAAAACTAATATGAAAATAGCAATTTTATAAAGATTTAAAGGAAAGTCTAACTTAAAAGTCAAGTATGTAAATATTGAATATACAAGTAGAGCATCAGCAGGTGCTTCTAACTTTTTTCCAAGCTCAGTTTCCTGTTTAAGTAATCTTGCTGAAAAACCATCCAGTTTATCAGATAGAATCGATATAATATATATAATTCCAACTAGCCATTTATTTATATCTATAAAGGTAAAAAGTAAAATTAAAACACTTCCTAAAAAACGGCTTAGAGTAATTAAATTTGGAATTTTTAAAATATCCTTTTTCCCCAAATTACCCCCTAATAATTATTTAATTTTACAAAAATCAAATTCTTTACTTTTTAAATCACTCCCTTATAAGTTAAATTCTTAATAAACAAATATTTGACGCATAAACTAAAGTGATGGATATATTATATTTATTTAATAAAAATGGTGGGCGTTAGAAGATTTGAACCTCTGACCCCTTCCGCGTCAAGGAAGTGCTCTCCCCCTGAGCTAAACGCCCACATATATTTAATAATATTTTAGCACTAATTTATAAGACAATTCAACTAATATAACTATCATTCTAAATTAATTTCTATTGTGTCATTCTTCACTCCGTTAAGTTTATCCTGAGCAAAGCGAAGGACCTGTTCAGAATGACAAGATATAATTCTTCTTGTCAGTTCAGCTTTTATTTAATATAGATTTTATGTATAAGAATAATAAGTATATATTTACATACAAGAATGACAATAAAAAATATTTTTGTTATTTTTTAGGAATTTGGTTAATGTCTTTTACTCCCCCTAAGCTTTTTGCTTCCTTAACAGCATTTCTAATAGCTCTTGCTGTAACTTCTGCTGCTGCTGTTCCTATAACAACTGTAGGAGCTTTCTTTTTACCCACTGACAATACAAAGGTTGTATCTCCATCATATTCAGTATGGACAGGTGAAATTGCCCTTGCAAAACCATCATGCGCCATTTGTGCTACCTTTGTAGCAGATACTTTATCAAGAGAAACATTTGTAGTTATTACAACAATAGTTGTGTTTTCGCCAAATTTTGATACTATTTCTTCTCCCTCTAATACAATAGACTTACTATTTAAAAAGCCTTTTTCTGGATGATAAGCTCCAGCTAATATTGAACCATTTTCTTTTATTATATCCCCAAAGGAATTTACAACAGCTATTGCAAAGATTTCGATACCACCTGATAAATTAAGTATAGCCTTTCCAACTCCGGATTTTATCATAAATGAATTTCCTAAAACTTTGCCTACAGTGGCACCAGTACCAGCTCCAACACTTCCAACTTCAAATCCTGATGATGACGCATTTTGACAGGCAAGATAACCTTCTTTTTTTCCAGGACGAACTTTTTTATTACCTATGTTTAGATCAAATAATATAGCAGTTGGAACAATGGGAACTTTTCCATGAGTAGTTTCAAATCCAATATTCTTCTCTTCTAAATATTTCATAACTCCATCAGCAGTAGAGAGACCAAAAGCACTCCCTCCAGAGATACAAATAGCATTTATTTTTTCAACCATACATGTTGGTTTTAAAAGATCAGTTTCCCTGGTTCCAGGAGCTCCTCCTCTTACATCTACTCCGCAAACTGCACCATCTTCTGGAAGTAAGACTACAGTACAGCCAGTAATTGCATTTTCATCTGTATAATGCCCAACTTTAATTTCTGATAACATATTCCTCCTTTTTATTGTTTTATTAAATATGTTTAATATGTTCCTTATTGATAATAAGTTTAATAAAGATTTAAGGAAATTTCTAAATTTTAGTAAAAAGGAATATTTGATTTTGAAAAAATCTAAAAATTTTATTATTGCATAATTATCTAAAGACACAACTATTTATACTCCTTCTTAGAGAGAAAGGGATAAACCCAGCAATCTCGCTCCTCGCAATGACATTTTAAAAATTACTTACAATGATAATTTAAATCTATCTCCTCGCAATGACACTTTATTAGCTCAATATTTATATAAATAATATTAAAAAAGTTACAGTAGCCTAAAATATCTGATTGTTAAAAATGTTAGAGAAAAAAATAGTACCGTAAAAATAAAAGAAGTAAAATCGAGAATTGTTAATTTTTTTGCAATTCTTCTTGTTCTTCCCTCACCTCCTCTATAACATCTTGACTCCATTGCTAAAACTAAGTCTTCTGCTCTTTGATAAGCACTTATAAATAATGGAATTAATAAACCTGATAATTTTATTGTTCTAACTATTAGATTACCTCTATCTAAATCAGCTCCTCTTGCTATTTGAGCTTTCATTAACCTTTCCAACTCCTCAACTAAAGTTGGAACAAACCTAAAAGCTATTACTCCAACCATAACAATTTCATGAGATGGAAACTTTATTTTTTGCAATGGAAGAATCAGTCTTTCCATTGCATCAGTAAAACTTATCATCTCAGTTGTAAGGAAAAAGATAGATGAAATAAAATATATTAATATCGCTTTAAGCATCATGAAACAAGAAACCTTAATACCTAAAACAGAAATCTTTATAAAATTCCATTGAAAAAGTATTTTACCAGGTTCTCCTATGTAAAAAATAATTTGAAAAATCAAAATTAATAATATTATTGGAAGAACTGGTTTTAACCCTTTTAAAATATAAAAAAATGAGCTATTAGATAACTTTATAATAAGTAGTAAAAATAAACCTATAAAAACAATACCAGAGAAAGTTCTTATAAATGATATAAAAATTATAATGACAATTAATAATATTATTTTTATTCTGGGATCAATTTTATGGATTAAAGAATCGCCTTCTCTATAAAATCCAAAAATTGTGTTCTTATACAATTCCAATTTTTATACTCCATTATTCAATTAATTTTTATTAAAAATTTGTAACATTGTTTTAAAAACATTTTGAACCCTCCCCCTACCCCCTCCCATCAAGGGAGGGGAATTGAGTGTAACGAATGGACAATACCTTAAGAAATCCTGATTTTCTTTTTATTTATTTTTTAATGAGATTGCTTCGTCGCTAAAGCTCCTCGCAATGACAATAGGGTTTTAATTATCTTTTTATTATTTTTTAATCAGTATTTAATTTTATTATTTTTTAACTGGAATTTAATATTTTAATTAGTGATTCTTCAAGCTGATCAATATTGATTATCTTTTCATCTACATTAATCCCTGATTTAATTAACTCATCCACTAACTCAACTACTGAAGGTAGAGTTAAACCGTAACTTAATAACTTCTCTCTTTTTATAAAAATATTTTCTGGTATATCAATCATTTCAATTTTCCCATCAACAAGAATCATTACTCTATCTGCAAGTTCTACAACATCATTCATATTGCTGGAAACAAAAATTGTAGTTAATCCTAATTTGTCATGTAAAAATTTAATGGAATTTAGAAAATCCACTCTCCCTTTAGGATCTAAACCAGCTGTAGGGTCATCTAATATTAAAATTTCTGGGTTAAGAGCTAAAATTCCAGCAATTGCTACTTTCTTCTTCTCTCCCCCACTTAAACTGAAAATATATCTATAAAAAAATTCATTCGAGTCTAAGCCAACAGTCGCTAATGCTTTTTTAATAGTTATTTCTATCACTTCCTCAGGAAAATTCATATTTTTTAAGCCAAATGCAATGTCATCTGCAACAGTCTCTTTAAAAAGTTGGCTATCAGGATGTTGAAATAACATAGCTACTTTCCTTCTCAATTCTTTTAAATTCAATCTACTATCTTTTGTATCCTGTTCATCTACTATCACTCTGCCCTTTTTAGGAATAAATATTGCATTAAAATACTGAAGTAATGTAGATTTTCCCGATTGAGTTGGGCCAACAATAGCTAACTTTTCACCATGATATACCTCAAAGCTTAAACCATGGAGAACTTCTTTTTCAAAAGGAGTTCCTTGCATATATGAATGAAATAGATTCTCAACTTTTATAATTGCTTTAGACAATTTACAAACTCCTGAGTAGTTATTATTTGTGATGGAATAGAAATCCCTCTTTTATTTAATCTGGAAGAGATATCAGGGATTATAGGAACATCTAAAGAAAGGCTTCTTAATATTTTTAATTTAGAAAAAATCTTTTTTGGTGAATCATCCAATACTATTTTTCCTTCAGACATAACAATTGTTCTATCAGATTTTAATACCTCTTCCATTAAATGGGTTATGTATATTATTGTGACTTCTCTTTTTTTTCTAAGATTTAGTATCACCTCGAAAACTTCCTTTTTTCCTAATGAATCAAGCATTGAAGTGGGCTCATCAAAAATAATATACTTAGTTCCCATTGCCAATACTCCTGCAATTGTAACTTTTTGCTTTAGACCTATAGAAAGCATATGAGGAGGATAGTCTTGATACTTGCTCAAACCCATAAGTTCAATAGATTTATCAACCCTGTTTTCAATTTCTACTCTATTAATACCTAAATTTTCTGGTCCAAAAGATATATCACTTCTAACTGTTGAACAGATTATTTGATTTTCTGGATTCTGAAAAACCATCCCCACCTTTTTTCTAACATCCCATAAATTCTCCTTATTTCGAGTATTAATTCCATCGATTAAAACTGAACCTTTTGTGGGTGTTAAAATGGCATTTAGATGTTTAGCTAAAGTTGTTTTCCCTGAACCATTTTGTCCTATTATACTAACAAACTCACCTTCCTTTATGGAAAGTGATACTGCTGTTAATGCTTTTTGAGGATTTTCAGATTCCGGATAATATGTAAAATAAAGATCATTAATTTTTATCATATTTTAAAAATGAATGGAAAATAACAGATTTTTTATCTTAGATAAATTCTAAATGGCTTTACTTATTATTAATAAATACTATCAGTAATGAATATTAATTTCTCGCAGTCTACTATATATATTATAATTTTTACTATTCAGAAGTTTTAGCCCTGACCCCACGAGCACCTCTATAGACATCAATTGCATTTCCTATAATTAGTGTCACAATAGCTGCAATGATTGCTTCTATTACAGCTTGTGGTAATACTGAAATTAGAATAGCCCAGAAATTACCTAATCCTCTTAGATGTATCATTCCTAAAACAAAAATTGTATTGGTAAAAGACCCTAATATACCTGCTAACACTAATGCCAGGCTGTTATTTATTTTCTTTATGATTGTATAAACTAAATATGCAACCAGTCCAATAAATAATCTTGGTAAAATAGCTACAAATGGGTCACTAAAGATAGGACTTGGTCGAATTGTCGTCGCCAAATAAAAGCTAGAAAATCCGAAAATTCCACCAACCAAGATTCCAACAAGTGAACCTTCAAGCACTCCACCTAAAATGGCTGGTATATGCATGATTGTAGCATTACCTGTAACATTTGGTACTGGAATATATCCTATAGCTGATGCACCAATTATAGGCCATCCAAGTAGTATTGCTATTGCTCCTAAAATTCCAGAAATTACAATCTGTCTTACTGTTAACTTCAAAAAAATCA
>JAUWOM010000069.1 GCA_030612085.1 Actinomycetes bacterium | reverse complement strand
TCCAAGACCTGAAAGATGGTGAGCGGGTATTTCTTATTTCACCTAGAAAATATGGTAAGACTTCACTTATTATAAATGTCCTTGAAAAAATAAAGGTCGCAGGTTTGTACACTATTTATATCGACCTTTATAAAGCTACTTCTTTAAATAAGTTTATAGAAATATATGCCGGAGAAATTGCAAATGCAATGGAATCTAAATTAGATAGAGTAATAAAATTGCTTAGAGATATTCTTCCTACATTGCGACCTAAAATTACAATTGGTCATAATGGTAGACCAATCATTGGAATTGAATATACACCACTTAAAAAAGACATTTTAAGATTTTTAGATGAAATCTGTAATCTTCCTGAACAAATAGCAAATAAAAAAAGAAAGAAAATTGTAATTGCTTTTGATGAATTTCAAGAAATAAGGAATTTTGATGGTGAAGATATTGAAAAAATTATGAGAGCTAATTTTCAACATCATAAAAGAGTTGGTTATCTTTTTGCTGGTTCTAAAAAACATATTTTATATGATATGGTCTCTAATAAAAGTAGAGCTTTTTATAAAATGGGAAGAATATTAAATTTAGGAAAAATACCAAGAGGTGAATTTAAAGAATTCTTAGAGCAAAAATTCTTAAAAACTGGATTTATTCTTAAGCCAGGAGCAATTGATAAGGTTCTCGATATAGTTGACAATTATCCTTATAATGCGCAATTTCTCTGTCATAAATTATGGGATCTATATTTCGATACAAAAAAGATAAATACTGAAAATGTTCAGCCTACTCTTGAAAGGATTATAATTGAAGAAACTCCTTTTTATCTTACAATCTGGGATAGTTTACCACTCACTCAGCGTCAAATTCTTAAAGCTATAGCTATGCATGGAGGTAAGCGAATCTATTCACAGGAATTTATAAAAATGAATGATTTAGGTGCCTTATCAACAGTACAAACCTCAATTAGACTTTTAATAAAGAAAGAAATATTAGATAAGGTAGATAACATCTATTATTTTTCAGATGTATTTTTCAGAGAATGGGTAAGATTAAGAATTTAAGATGGAATAATATATTAGTAACTGGAAGACCTGGTATTGGTAAAACAACTGTCATTCTAAAAGTTGTTCAAGAATTTCCTGGTAAAATGGGTGGTTTTATAACAAGGGAAATTAAAAGATCAGGAAAAAGGATTGGTTTTGAATTAGAGACTTTGGATGGAAAAAAGGGGGTTTTGGCACATATAGATGTAAGGAGTCCTTATAAAGTGAGTAAATATAGAGTAAATATAGAGGATTTAGAAAAAATTGGAGTTAAATCTATAAATAACTCAATGAAAGATTGTGAACTTATTGTAATTGATGAGATCGGAAAGATGGAGTTATTTAGTACTTATTTTAAGAATGCAGTTTTAGAAGCACTTAATAGTGATGTAAAAGTACTTGCTACAATAACACGCAGTAATTTACCTTTTGTTAATGAAATAAAAGAAAGAAAAGATGTAAAAATCCTCGAAGTTACAATTAAAAATCGAGAATATTTGCATAAAGAAATTTTACACTCCTTGTCATCCTGACCCTGACCCTCGAGTGTAACGAAGGGGAAGGGACAAGCTTAGCGAACGTGCTCAGAATAACATAGTACTGAAATCTGTTACTACATTCCAGAGGGTTTTTATCATAAATAGTAAATTATCAATGGATATTTTTTCATTATGACCATGAACCATTGCAAGAAATTCTCCATAAGGACCATCAATTAGAAGTGGTCCAAATCCATAACTTGGTATTCCCTTTTCCCTAAAAAATCTTGAATCTGTTCCACCAACCTGCATAAATGGAATTAAATTTGCATTAGAACTGAAATCCTTTATATTTTTTTCAATTATTTTATATAATGGTGTATCTAAAGGTGATTGACTCGGAATTGATTCCTGAATAATTTCAACATCAAATTCGATAATATCTTTTAATAACTTTCTTAGCTCCTCTAAAGCATATTCTGGCTCATATCCTGGAAGTACTCTCGAATCAACTTCTAAATAGCATTCACTTGGAATAACATTTGTTTTTTTACCACCCTTTACTACATTTGGTGAAAATGTGTTTCTCATCATTGCATTAATCCAATAAGCCATTTTTTTATCTTCAATTGACTTTAAAATTTGCTTGCTCAAATTTGGGTCAAATACTTTTTTATCTATACCAAATCCCTCAACAAATTTTTCTACAACATCATTTACTTTTATTGGAGATGAATATGATGAGATTATATTTATAGCTTTAGCCATTTTTGCTATACAGTTATCTTCATGAGGCATTGAACCATGTCCTGGTCTCCCTTTGAATTTTAATCTCATCCAGTAGATTCCCTTCTCTGCAGTTTGACAAAGAAAAACATATCCTTTATCAGTTAAAATTCCATCTCCTCCACCTTCGTTTATTACATAATCTGTTTTTATTAAAGGAAATTTTTCCTTTGCTATCCATTCTGCACCAAACACTCCACCGGCTTCCTCATCTGCAGTCGCAGCCATTACCACATCACCTTTTAACTTTATTCTTTCTCTTTTTAAGAGTAACATCACCATAAGTTCAGCTATTCCAAGTGATTTACAATCAAGTGCTCCTCTACCCCAAATTATGTTATCAATAAGTTCTCCCGAAAAAGGGGGGTATTCCCATTTATCTTCATCTGCTGGAACTACATCAATATGAGAAAGTAGAAGTAGTGATGGTGCTTCACCTGTACCCTTGAGTCTCGTTATAATACTCCCTCTTCCTTTTTCACTTTCAAATACATTACATTCTAAGCCTTCTTTTTCTAAAACATGTTTTAAAAACTTGGCTCCTTCTATTTCATTTCCTGGAGGGTTTGTAGTATTTATCTTTATATACTCTCTAAGTAGTTGTGTGGCTTCATCTTTTACATCTTCCCATTTCTTATCTGATAATTGCATTTTAATCCTTTCTATAATTAATATTTTTACTGTTAAAATTCTTAAATTATTATACATGTAGGGCAACCCTTCAGGGTTACTTACTTTCACAAGGCTAAAGCCTTGCCCTACATTTAAATGGCGATTATATCATGAAGCCATAAATAATATTTTCTAAAGCAGAATAATTCTTGGAAATGATTTTAAAATCCTTTAGTCTAATTTCTTCAGTTAAACTTTTCAATCTCCTGACATCAGATTCAGTTGGATTAATCTTAACCTCATAAGAATCCTCTTTATTCAATATGAAATCAATTTCAACACCACTTTTTCGAGAATAGTAATTTATCTCCCCTTTTACTCTTAAACTTTGATATATGCTGTTTTCAAAAAGATGACTTTCATCAACTATAGCAAATTGATTAGCTAATCCCGAATCACAAACATAAACCTTAGGCATTTTCCTTATTTCAGTATCTCTTCTTCTGCTAAAAGGTCTAATTAATGTAATAAAATATGTTCCTTCAAGAAATGAAATATATTTATTGACAGTTGGCCATGAGATTCCAAGTTCAGTAGATAACTTATAAATATTAACTTTAGAACCAATACGCGATAATAATAAAAGCATTAAATTTCTAATCACTTTATTACGTCTATAATCACCAAGCTGAACAACTTCTAATTTAAAAAAAGATGAGAAGATTTCCTCGAGAGCCTTTTTCTTTTCATCTATATTTGTTTTCAAAACAACACCAGGAAAACCACCATACTGAATATATTCTTTATAATACGGAGAAACTGTATTAAATATTGCCTGTGAAATATCATCAGGATTATCAGGAATTACAATGTTTATTTTTTTAAAATAAAGAAATTCCTGAAAAGTTAATGGGAAAAGTTCAAAAATATATTTTCTTCCAGCTAATGATTCAGTAAAAAGGTTTTTTAAATAAAAGCTGGCTGATCCAGTCATAAAAAACTTTATTTTGTAATGATCAATAAAATATTTAACAATTGAGGGTAGCTGTCTTACAAATTGAATCTCATCAAGAAAAATATAAGACCTTTTACTAAGATCAATACCTAGAAATTCAAAGGTTGACCTTACATTTTCATAATTCTCAATCTCAAAATACATTCGATTTACAGGGTTCTCCAAATCTATAAATAATTTATTATCAGAATCAATTTTATTAAAAAAGTAGTTTAAAAGTGTAGTTTTACCAGTTCTCCGCATCCCAGTAATAATTATAGCCTCAGGAGATTTAATATATTTATTAATTTCCTGAAATATATTCCGTTTCTTTATCATAATTTTTATTTAATTTATTAAAAATATAAATTTTTTAAATTATTTTTTTAAAATAAAATTATTTTTTATAACAATTTGTATTTTAATAATTTTAATACTATTTATCAAAATTATTTTATAAAAAGTAATGCTTTTTGTCAAATATATTTAATAAAAAGTACTACTATTTGTTAACTATATTTAACAAATAGTAGTTTTATAATTATTAAGCTTATCTCAAAAATATTAAACTTTTAAATAAATAAAAATAGATTTAAAAATCTAATATGAAGTTTCTTTTACACTCAACTTCTATTTTTTAGAAGTTTTCTCCTTGTTCTTTAAATGAAGTTACAAATACTTTTTCTGCTGCTTTATAAACATCAGCAATATATTTCCTTTCTTTGATAAAAACTCTCATGCTCATAAATTTTATCGGAATCTCTTCAGTTAATTTCTCAAAGTCAAAAACAGAGTATTTATCTGCTTTGTCATCATATATATTCACTTTTTGTCTACTCAACCTTGGATTTTCAGGTCTAACATCTATATCTGGAGTATCTACCTTTAATTCTAAAGCTCTTAAATTTTTAGGTAGTTCCTTTCTTATATCCTCCTCTACCTCCTCGGGGCTTTTAACTCTTGTTCCTGGAAGAAGAGTTTTTGTAAACCTGACTGAATAGTAAAATGCTTCATGCCAATAAAGGTTCTGATTAATTAGATCCTTCCAGATTTTTCCAATTTTTCTCTTTTTTTTATCTTTACTTTCTGCCCAACTTAACATTGTTGTAAATAAATACCAGTCACTCAAATTAAAATAGTTATCTAAATCTTCTTCTGGATTCTTAAATCCCATTAATTTATAAGTATTAGCTAAGATATCTACTATCTGAAGGTCGCATGCTCTTCCCCTCTTGTGCCAATAAACTCTGTCATACATCTGGATCCTTGATGTAATAAACTGTTTTAAGGAGGATGCTGAATCAATGTGTAGGTTTAAACCATTCTCATTAATGAATGAGTCAGCAATCAGTCTTTTTGAATCTATTAATCCTAATTCTGGAGTTCCACAATAGTATGAATCTCTCTGAAGATAATCCATAATATCAGCACTATATAATCCTGAAAAAAGAATTCTGAGTTCCCTAACCCATCTTTTTTTAGTTTCAGCTTCATCTGTTTCAGGTTTTCTTAGTAAAATACACACATCTTCAACATCTATTTTTTCATCTTTATTAAAATATCCTTTAGGAGAACGGATAATATTTTCTATTTTTTTCTTATATTTCTCCCTTATTATTTTTTGAGAGATTTTTTCATGGTTGGTATTATAAATTGGTTTTAGAACCATAAAATCAAGTAGATGACCAAAAGGACCATGACCAACATCGTGAAAAAGTCCTGCTAATCTTGCTATCTCTACTACAAGTTCTTGTGAAGGAATATCCTCACCATTTTCTTTACAAACTTTACTTAGGGAAGGATATAGCTGTCTTGCAAATTCACCAGCCATATACATAACTCCTAATGAATGTTGAAATCTGCAATGCTCTCCTCCTGGATATACCCACCATGTACTTTGTAATTGATGGATTCTTGTAAGTCTCTGAACCCATGGTGAATTTATTAAATCCCTCTCAGTCAACTCACCTTCTTTAGTAGGTTTTGAAGTTATTTCAATATACTTATATATTGG
>JAUWOM010000031.1 GCA_030612085.1 Actinomycetes bacterium | reverse complement strand
TTTAGAAGGAATGGGATAGATTGAAATCATACTGCAATTTGAACATTTTATAATCCTATAGGGCTTCTTTGATATCTTCTCGAGATTAAAAACTTCTTTAAACCTGTTACCATCACATATTATGCATTTATAATTATCTATTTCTAACTCACTTGTCATAATAAATATATAAAAAATTCCTTTAATTTAAAAAACTAATTTATTACAAATGATATTTATTTTATATAGCTTTGTGGCATAGTTTTGAAGACATTTTTATTTTCTTTTTATAAATCTCTCATAATTTTTTATTATAAAAAACACCAAAACTCTAAATCCTAATGCTATTGCTAAAAGTGGAATTAAAATAACTCTCCAACTATATCCATAATTCTTTAAAAAATATCTAAAAACACTTTTTTGTTGCTGATAAAAAAGCTCAACACCAGTTCCCTTCGTACTTCCACCTATGTAATGAACAACTGTTGCCCTGGGAAAATATCTTACCTCCCATCCAGCATTCCACATTCTTTTACAGAGGTCGAGATCTTCAACATACATGTAGTATCTCTCATCAAATAAACCAACTTCATCTAAAGCTCTTTTTCTTAAACCCATACATGCTCCACTCACCCAATCTATTTTCACTTCTTTATTATGATCAAAATCCATCATCTTATATCTTCTTGTATATGGATTTCTTGGCCAAAATATACCTACTAAAACATGCATTGCAGCTTCTTTAAAAGATGGGAACCTTCTACATGAGAGATGTGCATTTCCAGATGGGTCAATTATTTTCGGTCCCACTACACCTACTTCAGTATTGTTTTTTAAATATTCAATAATTCTATCTATGCTTCCTTCAAAGACCACCGTATCACTATTTAAAAGTATTAAAAAATCTGAATTTGTTAATTTTATTGATTGATTTGCTGCTGCTGTATAACCTATGTTCTTAGAATTTACAATAAGTTTTACATCTGGATAATTATTTCTTACCATCTGAACACTACTATCATCTGAATTATTATCAACAACTATTACTTCAAAGTCATATTTAGAGCCAAACCTATATATTGAGCTCAAACATTTATCTAAGAAATCTTTTGTATTGTAATTAACTATTGCAATTGTAGTTTTCATCATTTTTTAATGTTGTCTAAATTAGAACTAATAAAGAAATTTTTGGCGGAGGTGGATAGGAATCGAACCTACCTGGGAAGCACTTACTCCCCACAACGGTTTTGAAGACCGAGCTGCCCACCAGAACAGTTACACCTCCAATGTTATTTTTATTATTAAAAATTTTATTTTTGATTTATAGCTTTGCGGTATACTTTCGAAGACATTTTCAGTCAATAAAGTATACCCAAAGCTGATATGTCTCATGTCAAGACCTGACCCCTTTTTATTTTTTAAGGATTCTATAATCTTCTATTCTCTTTGTTAAACCTTCTTTGTCAAAATATTCCAATAATGCTTCTGAATATTTTCTTGAAGTCTTTAAAACATCCCTGAATTTAGCTAATGTGATTTTTCTATTTTTATTAATTGTTTCTATTAATTTATCTTTTGCTTTTTCAAATGATTCTGTTGCGAAAAAAAGTCCATCTTTTAATTTAATCACCTTTTTTTCTCTTTTTAAAATATTTAGAATCTGGTTAACTTCTTCAATACTTAGATTGATATTTTTAGATAACTCTTTCACATCTGGTGGTGAAAACTTTCCACTTACTATACTATTTTTTACTAATAAATAATTCTGTTTTTCCTTTCCACTTAGCTCATAGGATATAAGTGGGGACAATGTTTTTGAGCCTTCTTTAATTATAATTTTATCTTGCTGAAATTTTTGTAACAATGTCTCATACTTTGTTTTTGGAATTGAGAAAAATATTTTTTTTCTTAAAATTTCAGTATCAATTCCAATTTTTAATATATTTTCTAAGTGATATTCTTCCAAATAGGAAAACATTTCGTGTCTAAGTATTTGAAAATCAGTTAATAAAAGATATTGTGGTTTATCAGATATTGATACACCAGTTGACATATTAATAACTTTATTTAAATGCAATAACTTTTTTATCACATCTTCTACTTCCTCAACCGAAATTTCTGACTTTTTTGATATTTCGCCTGTAGTTAATGGTTCTGGATAATTTTCCTTAAGCCATAAAGATATTATTTCATCTTTATTTCCAGCATAAAGTATATTAAGTTTATCTATAATTTTTTCTCTCTTTATTCTCTTTTTAGATGGATGTGAGAGAAGTATTAACCCGCCCCCCATTGTTCTTAGTGGAGATGAATTTCTTATTATAAATTTATCATAATTTTTAACAACTAATGGGTAGTCCAATTTGAATCTCACATAACCTGTTTCTCCAGGTTTTATCTCTCCTATACCAAGCAGAGAGGCTTTGGCTACAATCTCTCTCGTTCCATGATGTAAACTCACTTTTCTTCCTGACTTAAGGCTACTCTTTTGATTTGATAAAATTTCAATATGAGTATCTAATAAAGAAGTTGGGGTTAAATATCCAGGTTTTAAAACGACATCTCCTCTACTCAACTGATTCTTTTTAACTCCTATTAAATTTAATGCAACTCTTTGTCCAGCAAGTGCTTCTTTTACATCTTTGTTAAAGACCTGAACATTTCTGATTCTACATCTTATTTTATTAGGAAGTATCTCTATTTCATCACCAGATTTTACTTTTCCTGACCATAATGTACCAGTAATTACAGTACCTATTCCAGAAAGAGTAAAGACACGATCTATTGGAAGTCTAATTGGCAAATTAATATCTTTTGTAAATTTTAATGAGGTTAGTTTCTCTAACTCTTTAACTACTTCCTCTATTCCTTCTCTGGTCTTTGAAGATGTCTTAACTATTGCTGCATCTCTATAAGGACTATTTTTTAAAAGTTCTTTAATTTCACTTTCAACTATATCTACTGTCTCTTCATCTACTAAATCCATTTTTGTAATCACTACCAATAGCTTATTAATATTTAAAAGTCTTAATATATCAAAGTGTTCAATAGTCTGTGGCATTATTCCATCATCAGCAGCAATCACCAAAAGACCAATATCAATTCCTGATGCACCTACCATCATATTTTTTATGAATTTCTCATGTCCTGGAACATCTATTACTCCAACAATTTTACCTGAAGAGAAAACCAGAGGAGCGAAACCTATATCTATTGACATACCCCTCTGTTTTTCTTCTATTAGTCTATCTGTATCTATACCTGTTATTTGCTTTATAAGCTCAGTTTTTCCATGGTCTATATGACCTGCTGTCCCTATTATGACTGAAGGATAGGAGTTTTTATTCACTAAGAATTACCTCCTTTACTGAATTTACTACTATTTCATCCTCACCTGGTAGAAGAGTTCTTGGATCAATAATCATTAAATCCTTATCTATTCTTACTATTATGGGTATTGACAATAATCTTAGTTTTGATGCCAACTTATTTGGTGATATTGTCCTTGGTAATAGTGTAACTACTCTTGTTTCTAAATTCAAAAGTGGCAACGCACCACCACCAACCTTCGAAAATTCCTTTTTAATATCAATATCACATTTGCTACCTAATTCTTCTACTAATTTTTTTTCAATATTCCTTGCCATACGTGCAATTTTATTAATAGGATAAGTTATCATTTTAGTTACTGGAATTTGCGCCTTAGCCTTCTTTGGGTCAAGATATAATCTCAATGTAGCTTCAAGTGCAGCAAGTATCATTTTGTCTACTCTAAGAGCTCTTGTCAGAGGATTTACTCTCATTTTCTGTATAAATTCAGTTTTTCCTAATATTATTCCTGCTTGGGGGCCTCCTAATATCTTATCCCCAGAAAATGTAACGATATCAGCACCAGCTTCTATACTGCTTTTCACAATTGGTTCATCTTCAAAACCTTCAACATCAAGTTCCAATAAGACACCGCTTCCCAAATCATCCATAATGGGAATATTATACTGATGCCCCAATTTAACTAAATCGGATAAGCTTACTTGCTCAGCAAATCCTACAATCCTGTAATTGGAAGTATGAACTCTCAAGATAATAGCTGTTTCATCAGTGATTGCTTTTTGATAGTCTAATAATCTTGTTTTGTTGGTGGTACCAACTTCTCTAATTATAGCTCCACTCGAACTTATAACATCAGGAATTCTAAAAGAATCTCCTATCTCTACTAACTGACCCCTTGAAATTATTACCTCATTATCCTTAGCTATGCTGTTTAATGCTAAAAGAACAGCAGCAGCATTGTTATTTACAACCATTGCATCCTCAGCATTAGTTAGTGTTGTAAGAAGAGCTTTTACATGCATCTGCCTGTCGCCTCTTTCACCTTTAATAAGATCATACTCAAGGTTTGAATATCCTTCTGATATTTTGCTTAATGAATTGAGTGCTTGCTCAGAAAGTGGAGCTCTTCCTAAATTTGTATGAATAATAACTCCTGTAGCGTTTATCACTTTCCTCAAGCTTGGAGTCATAATTTTTTCTACAAGTTTAGAAATTATTGGTATAAGATTCTCTGAATCAATGGTTATAGATTCAAGTTCTTCTTCTTTCGCTTCAGATATGGATTGCCTTAATTCTTCAAGAACGGTTCTTATTGCTTCTACTACAATATTTCTGGGAAACTTTTCTAAAAGCTTTTTAGTATCAGGAATTGATAATATGTTATCAACCTTGGGTATCCTGCTTAAATATTCTTGTCTATCCATAAATTTCACCCTTACTCTTTCTATAAAATACCTATTTTATTTTTTTCTGAAATCATATATACCACCTATTATTGGAAATTTAGCACCACATTGATTACAGATTAGTTCATCTTCTTTTTCATCTATAATATCACTTTTACAATAAATACATTTCCACGGAATTTTTTCAATAGCAGAAGAGATCTTTTCAATTTTTTCATCCCTCTTTTGAGATAACACAAAAATTGACGGTCCAGTTTTTATTAAGCCAAGAGGTAATTGAACTATATTATCTATCTTCGAGAGAATTTCTGGATTTATTATATTTTTTATAAAATTTAATCTAAAATTGGATACACTTAAAATTTTAAGAATTTTAAACTCAGCTAATTTTAACTTATCACTGATAAATTTAGGATGAAAATTGTATATATTTTTTCCAATCATTGAAGGCTCATAAAAAAATGGATTTTCTGCTCCCTTTCTAATTAAGAATTTTCCCATTCTTTTGAGATTTCTCTTATTTGCATATTCTAAAATAAAAAAGCTCTGAGGTGTTAAAATCCTGCTTATTTCATCGAAAAAGTTCTGAGGTTGAGTAAGATGATGTATCAATCTTATAGAAATAGCAAAATCAAACGTGAAATTTTTAAAAGGCATATCGTAGGCATCCGATGCCACAAAAAAAATCTTAGACTTTGATCTCTTGGATAGTTCTTTTTTTGCTACTGAAAGATTTTTGAGAGAATAATCCAATAAAACTGTCTGAGGAAATAAATTAATGTAAGTACTTGAGAGTCTACCATACCCTCCACCAATATCAATAAATCTTTTCCCTTTCTTAGAAACAAGTTTTTTTAAAGCATAAATTTCAGAAAGGTGCTCATAGCTTCTTTTTTTACCACTCCAAAATTCTCTGTAATCATAATCCTCATAATCAACTATTTCTCCTAACAAACTCTCCACCTTCTAAAAAAAGTTTTAAATTTTTTAAAAATAATACATTACCTGTGGAAGTGAATATATATAACATCACCATCTTTTACTAAATAATCCCTACCTTCAACTCTATAAGTTCCCATCTCCTTTATCTTAGATATTGAACCTGCATCCGATAAATCCTCCCAGTTTGTAACTTCAGCTTTTATAAAACCTTTTTCCATATCGGAGTGTATTTTTCCCGCAGCTTTTACTACAGGTGTGTTTCTTTTTATGGTCCAGGCATGAACCTCATTTTCGTTCCCGGTAAAAAATGTAATAATATCTAAAAGCTTGTAACTTGCTCTTATAAATTCATTTAGTCCCTCATAAGGAATTTTCATATCCTTTGCAAATTCTTGAGCATTTTCATCTGGTAGTTCCGATAATTCCTGTAAAATTTTTGCAGATATTATCATAACTTCAGCTTTATCTAACTTAGCAATATCTTCAACTTCTTTGACAAGTTCTTTGCTCTCATTAGTCTTGTAATAATCTTCCTCAACATTTGCAACATAAATAACTGGTTTTTGTGTTAGGAGGTTTAATCCTTTTATTATTCTTAACTCCTGTTCCTTTAACCTAATAGCTCTTACTGAATCACCTTTTTGTAAAGAATCTCTTACCTTTGTTAAAACTTCTAATCTCTTAAGTTCTTCCTTTTTTCCAGATTTACCTGCTATTTTAGTTTTTTCTAAGCTTTTCTCAATAGTAGAAAGATCAGCCAAAATCAATTCTAAATCAACTATTTCAATATCCCTTTTTGGAGAAAGAACTGTATTAATGTGAGCTACATTTATATCTTCAAAGCAACGTACAACATGAACAATTGCATCAGTATCTCGTATTTGTGCTAAAAACTTGTTGCCCAGACCTTCCCCATGACTGGCTCCTTTGACCAATCCAGCAACATCTAAAAAATTTATTGAAGTTGGCACTACTCTCTTTGGATTAAATACACTTTTAAGTGCTTTTAATCTTTTATCAGGTATTTCTACATCACCTAAATTTGGTTTAACCGTAGTAAATGGATACTTATCAATCTTTGCATTTTGTTTAGTTAAAGCATTAAAAAAAGTGGACTTACCTACATTAGGAAGTCCAACTATCCCTATCTTCATCTACCTTTCCTTTTCTTTAATCTCCTCTTTTAAATACCCTCTAAATCTTCTATTAAATTCTCTTCTTATCAACTTTATTTTTCTTCCGCATCCTTGACACTCGAGCCCAATATCCATTCCAACCCTAAAAACTTGCCATCTATTTTCTCCACATGGATGTTTCTTTTTTAATTTTACTAAATCACCTATTTTAACAGTCGCTGTTTTTACCAATTATTTTTATCCTTAAATATATAACTTTTATTTTATATCTTCCAGATATTCCTTTATATTTTCAGCATACTGATCTGTTATTTCTGAAAATTGAGCTATTTTCTCATTTAACCAATCTGATGATTTCTGGATATATTGTTTTCCTATTTCTGATAATATCTTTCTTGTTTCCTCTCCTGTTCTTGGAGCGATTAAAACTCCTACACAAAATCCAATAGCAAATGAAGTAATTAACTCAAACTTTTTATCTTTCTTATTTTTCATCTTGTCTCGCTAATAAATGAATATAAATTAAAATATTATTAAATAATCTTTTTAAATAATTTTAACATATCACTTTATTTATTTTTTGCTATTACCCTAAACTCAATGCTAAGAGGACTGAAGGGTAAGCACATTTAATGATCCTCTATATTTGATCTCTAATTAACTTAATAAGAGAACAGAAGAGAAGGATTTAATATTTTATATAATCTAATTTCTATTAATCGCTTTGTAGCATAGTTTCTAAGCTATTTTAGATTTCTTTTTTGCTTTTTCTTCTTTTCGATACGTACCTGACAATAAGAAATCCTATAACCACTAAAAATACTATTGGTGAGATTACCATTATAAAAAGGACCAAACCATTAATTACTTTAATAATTGCTCTAACACCTTCTCTAAGAGTATCCAGAAATTCCCACCTAATTGGATATGGCTGAGGTTTTACATGTGGTTCACTAACGGAAATAGTTATGGTTGAGAAACTTATCTGTTCATCCAACCATCTTAATCTTCCCTTTATAATCTCAATCTGTTCTTGAACACTTGAAAGTTCTCTATGAACGGCAATGCTATCCTCTATCGTTCCTGATTTATCCATCATTTGTAAAAGAACCTTTTCTTGAGCCTGGAAATGTTTGAGTCTACTATTTAAATCCACATATTCCTGGGTTACTTCATCAGCATATGTATTAAAATTCTTCACATTGCCAAGTTTTTTTATCTGATCAATAACTGAATTAAAATTCTCTGAAGGTACCTTTATTATAATTGTCCCTATTGCAGGTTCATCTCCATATGCTCTACTACTTGTATTAGATACAAAACCACCTGCTGCTCTTGCAATATCACCTATCTGTTCAAATTTTTCACTAAATTTACCCTTCTCAACTTCTAACTCTATATTTCCATGATAAATAATCATTCTTTCCAATGTTGTAACTTGAGGATTAAAAACAATTTCACCTCCAGCCGCTACTTCAGTTTCAATATATTCAGCTCTATCAGATTTTTCAGCTTCTTCTAAAAGTATCTTTTCCTCTAACGCGTAAGGTGTTTCTTTTGCAATTTCATTGGTTTTTAAACTTTTGAATGTTGAAGTAACCATGGCACAACCTACAATATTCATAGTTATAATCAGAACAAGAATCATTGAAAATAAAGTTAATGTAGGAATTTTAAGAATTCTTGTTTTTTTAATGAAACTTTGTTTTGAGTTTTTTCCCATTTTTTCCTCCTTCTTATAAATAATTTTACTTTTTAAAAACAGTTTCAAAACTTTATTTTTTGAATTTCACTGTTTTTTATCTATTAGACTGATAAAAATTGAAAATTGTTCACAAAAGTATTTACTTTTTAAATGAGATTGCTTCGGGACTTTGTCCCTCGCAATGACACGGTGTCAAAATTTATCTTTTTATTCTTTTTTCATGTATTCATCTATAGCTTTTGCAGCTTCTTTTCCAGCACCCATTGCTAAAATAACTGTGGCAGCTCCTGTAACTATATCACCACCAGCAAAAACTCCATCTATACTTGTCATAGGAACATCTTCCTTTACTACTATTGTTCCCCATTTTGTAGTCTTTAAATCAGGAGTAGATTGGGGAATTAATGGATTTGGTCTTGTTCCAATTGCCACTATGAATAAATCTATATTAAATACAAACTCAGACCCTTGTATAGGAATAGGTCTTCTTCTACCCGACTCATCGGGTTCACCTAATTTCATCTTTATACATTTGAGAGCTTTTACCCAACCATTTTCTCCAATTACTTCAATTGGATTTGAAAGTATCATGAATTTTACACCCTCTTCTTTAGCTCTTTCAATCTCTTCTATCCTTGCAGGCATCTCCTTTTCACTTCTTCTATAAACAAGGTATACCTCATCTGCTCCCAATCTTAGTGCAGTTCTTGCTGAATCCATTGCTACATTCCCACCTCCAACTACTGCAACCTTCTTTCCCCTCTTTATTGGAGTATCGCACTCTGGGAAAAGATATGCCTTCATCAAATTTGACCTTGTAAGAAACTCATTAGCTGAATAAACTCCATTATAATTCTCACCTGGAATCCCTAAGAACATTGGAAGACCAGCACCAGTTCCTAAAAATATTGCATCATATTTTCCTTTCAGTTCATCAATTGTATATAGTTTACCAATCAATGAATTCACTCTTAAATCGACCCCGAGACTCTTAATATAATCAACCTCTCTTTGTACTATTTTCTTCGGGAGTCTAAACTCAGGAATACCATAAACCAGAACCCCACCTGACTTATGAAGTGACTCAAATAGAGTAGTCTGGTGTCCCATTTTAACAAGATCAGATGCACATGTAAGCCCTGCAGGTCCTGACCCCACAACTGCAACTTTTTTACCTGTTGATGGAGGTATCTCAGGAACCTCAACTGTTCCATGTTCAGCTTCCCAATCAGCAGCAAATCTTTCAAGTCCCCCAATTGCTACTGGTTCAAATTCTTTCTTTCTTCCCAAAACACACATCTTTTCACACTGGTCTTCCTGAGGACAAACTCTTCCACATACAGCTGGAAGGCTGTTTTTTTCTTTTATCTTCTTTGCAGCTTTATCAAACTTGCCATCTTCTATTAATTTTATAAATGCTGGAATATCAACATCTACAGGACATCCCTCAATGCATTTAGGTTTTTTGCATTGAAGACATCTTTTAGCTTCTTCAATTGCTTGCTCTTCACTGTAACCAAAGGGGACTTCATTGAAATTTTTAATTCTTACTTCTATTTCCTGCTGTGGTATTTCAACTTTTAATTTTCTTTTACTGAGTTTCCTCTTTTTCCTTTCCTCTTTCTTCATTTCTCTTTTCTCTTTCACTCTTATTGTGCTCCTATCTTTTTCTTAAATTCACCTAAAGATAGTTTTTCACTATTAAGATACATCTGTTGACGAGAGAGTAGTAAATCCCAATTTACTTTATGCCCATCAAATTCTGGTCCATGAACACATGTAAATTTAGTTTTATTATCAACTTCAACTCTACAAGCACCACACATACCTGTTCCATCTACCATGATAGGATTTAAACTAACAATAGTTTTAATTTTATATGATTCTGTAGTTTTGCAGACAAATTTCATCATTATAGCAGGCCCAATAGCCCAGATTGCATTTATGGGATTATCCTCGTCAAGCAATTTTTTTAATATATCGGTAACAAATCCGTGATGTCCATAGGAACCATCATCGGTTGAAATATGAAGTTCATTACATATTCCTCTCAACTTATCCTCAAAAATTATAAGATTTTTTGTTCTTGCACCTATAATTCCTATAACATAATTTCCAGCATCTTTAAGTTTCTTACAAATTGTAATGATAGTAGCAATTCCCAATCCACCACCAACACAAATGACTCTACCGTAATTATCAATCTCGGTTGGATTTCCTAAAGGACCAACAACATCTAATATCTCGTCCTCAGCTTTTAATGTGCTTAAAAGATGGGTTGTTTTTCCCACTCTTAATGCAACCAAAGTGATAGTTCCTTTCTTAGCATCAAAATCAGCAAGAGTAAGTGGTATTCTTTCTCCAGTCTCATTAATTCTTATTATTACAAATTGACCCGCTTTTGCTTTTTTAGCAAT